>NZ_JBHVVI010000055.1:0-60648 GCF_042883685.1 Kitasatospora sp. NPDC058190 | reverse complement strand
AACGCTCGGCTGGCAAACCCCACCCGCGCGCCTGCATAAACTGCTCGCGGCCTAATCAAACCAACCACGTGTTGCAACGACCCCTAGAAACCGCCGCGCCGTTTCCGGGGGTTGGTGGGGGCGCCGGACCGGGGAGTCGGGGAACGGCCGCTCAGACGGCGGCGGCTGCGGTTGCTGCCGCGCCCTGGGCTGCCGGGGCCTCGGGCTCGGGCTCGGCTGCGTCCGGGGCGCCGTGGGTGCCGTGGGTGCCGTGGGCGTCGACCAGGGTCAGTTCGTCGAACGGCAGCTCGCCGCCCAGCACCCGGCGGGCGCGCTCGGCGTCCAGCTCGCCGGTCCAGTGCCCGATCAGCACGGTCGCGACGGCGTTGCCGGCGAAGTTGGTGAGCGCCCGGGCCTCGGACATGAAGCGGTCGATGCCGACGATCAGGCCGACCCCGTCCACCAGCGCCGGCTTGTGCGACTGCAGCCCGCCCGCGAGGGTGGCCAGCCCGGCGCCGGTGACCCCGGCCGCGCCCTTGCTGGCGATCACCATGAACACCAGCAGCGAGAGCTGCTCGCCGATCGACATCGGCTTGTCCATCGCCTCGGAGATGAAGATCGAGGCCATGGTGAGGTAGATGGCGGTGCCGTCCAGGTTGAAGCTGTAGCCGGTCGGAACGGTGATGCCGACGACCGGGCGGCTGACGCCCAGGTGCTCCATCTTGGCGATCAGCCGGGGCAGCGCGCTCTCCGAGGAGGAGGTCGACAGGATCAGCAGGAACTCGCGGCCGAGGTACTTGAGCAGCGCGAACACGTTGACCCCGGCGATCAGGCGCAGCAGTGCGCCGAGCACCACGACGACGAACAGCACGCAGGTCACGTAGAAGCCGATCATGATCACGGCGAGGCTCTTCAGCGCGGCGATGCCGGTGGCCCCCACCACCGCGGCCATGGCGCCGAAGGCGCCGATCGGCGCGACCCACATGATCATCGACATGATCCGGAAGACCAGGCGCTGCAGGTGCTCGATCCCGCGCAGCACCGGGGCGCCGACCGGGCCCATCGCCTGCAGCGCGAAGCCGGCCAGCAGGGCGACCAGCAGGGTCTGCAGGACCTTGCCCTGGGTGAGGGCCGAGAACAGGGTGTCGGGGATCATCCCGAGTAGGAAGTCGGTGGTCGACTGGGCGCCGCCGGCGGCCGCCTGGGCGTGGCCGGACTTGGCGAGCGCGGCGGTCAGGTGCAGGCCGTCGCCGGGCTCCAGCAGGTTGCCGACGGCCATGCCGATGGCGAGCGCGACGGTCGACATGGCGAGGAAGTAGCCGATGGCCAGGCCGCCGACCTTGCCGACCTTGGCGGCCTTGGTGACCGAGCCGATGCCCAGCACGATGGTGCAGAAGATCACCGGGCTGATCATCATCTTGATCAGGTTGACGAAACCGGTGCCGACCGGCTTCAGCTCCACGGCGAAGTCGGGGGCGACCAGCCCGACCACCACACCCGCGACCACGGCGGCGATCACCGCGAGGTAGAGGTAGTGGGTCCGGTCCTTGCGTCTGGGTCCCCCCGCCGTTGCGGCTCCAGCGATCGACATCTGCGGCTCCTTCGCCCTGCAGTCCTGGCGGCCCCGGGTGGTGGGCCGATCCGACTATGGGCGCGGGCGTGACGGAGGTCACGTTTGCGTTCATAGAGTTCACGGTCGCGCGGTCACGGGCTTCCGGGCCGCACGCTCGCGGGGTTCCGAGTCGCGTGGTCACGGACTTCGCGGACCTCGGGGCCGGCCGGCGCGGTCCGGCCCCTGGGGCCCCGGAGGGTGTGGTGCACACTGGCAGGCATGTCCGTGCGCACCGCCTCCGCCCGCCCGCGCCGCCGGTGGCTCCCCCTGCCGCGCCGGCTGGTCCGCAGCCTGGCCGGGCAGCTGTTCGTCGTCCAGGTGGTCATCGTGGCCGCCGTGGTCGCGGGCGGCGCGGTGCTCGCGTACCTGTTCACCGCCGAGCGCACCGAGGACGCGGCCCGCCGCGAGGTCACCTCGGTCGCCCATGCCGTCGCCGACTCGCCGTCCGTCCGGTCCGCCGTCGCCGGGTCCGACCCGACCGCGGTGCTCCAGCCGTACGTCGAGCAGGTGCGCCAGGACACCGGGGTCTCCTTCATCACCGTCATGGACACCGACGGGGTGCGCTGGACCCACCCGCTGCCCGAGCAGATCGGCAAGCGCTACCTCGGGCACATCGACTGGGCGCTCGCCGGCCAGACCCGCAGCGAGACCTACACCGGCACGCTCGGCCCGTCGGTGCGGGTGGTCACCCCGGTGTGGGACGACCGGCACCGGGTGGTCGCGCTGGTCAGCGTCGGCCTGACGCTGGAGTCGATCTCCGCCCAGCTGGGCGGCCCGCTGCTGGCCCTGGTCGGGGTCGCGGTGGCCGCGCTCGCACTCGGCGGAGTGGGCACCTACCTCGCCAACTCCCGGCTGCGGCGGCACACCCACGGCATGGGACCGGACGAGCTCAGCCACCTCTACGAGTACCACCAGGCCACCCTGCGCTCGGTGCGGGAGGGGCTGATCCTGCTCGACCGCTCGTGCCGGGTGGTGCTCTGCAACGACGCCGCTCGCGAACTGCTCGGCCTGGCCGGCGAGTTGGAAGGTCAGCCGGTGGCGGAGCTGGGCCTGCCCGGGGCGCTGGTGGCGGCCGTGCTCGGCGAGGCGCCGGTGCGGGACGAGGTGCACCTGACCGCCGAGCGGGTCGTGGTGCTCAACACCTCTGTCATCGGGACCGGCCTCGGTCGGGTGGTGACCCTTCGCGACCACACCGAACTTCAGTCACTCAGTGGCGAGTTGGACTCCGTGCGCGGCTTCACCGAGGCGCTCGGGGCGCAGGCGCACGAGGCCGCCAACCGGCTGCACGCGGTCGTCTCGCTGATCGAACTCGGCCGCCACGAACAGGCGGTGGAGTTCGCCACCGCCGAACTCGAACTCGCCCAGCAGCTCACCGACCGGGTGGTCGCGGCGGTCAGCGAGCCGGTACTGGCCGCGCTGCTGCTCGGCAAGGCGGCCCAAGCCGCGGAACGGGGCGTGGAGTTGACCCTCACCGAGGACAGCCGGATCGACGACGGGGTGCTCCCGCCCGGCCTCTCCGCCCGGGACCTGATCACCGTGCTCGGCAACCTGATCGACAACGCGGTGGACGCCGCGATCGCCGGGGCCGCACAGAGCCCGGCCCCGCCGGAGGTCACCGTCACCGCCCGGATCGACGGCGAGGACTCCCCGGACGCCTGCCTGCTGCTGCGGGTCGCCGACACCGGGGCGGGCATCGACCCGTCCGCCGTCCAGGACGTCTTCCGGCGCGGTTGGAGCACCAAGCAGGACGGCCACGGGCACGGCCTCGGACTGGCACTGGTCGCCCAGGCCGCCCGGCGCAACGGCGGCGCCGTCGAGGTCGGACGGGAGCGCGGCGCGGTGCTCACCGTACGGCTGCCGCTGGCCGGCCGGGCCCAGGAGCGGGAAGGGGCCCTGAGGTGACGGCGACCGAAGGTGCCCGGGCGGGGATCTCCGTGCTGGTCGTCGAGGACGACCCGGTGGCCGCCGCCGCGCACACCCTCTACGTGGATCGCGAGCCCGGCTTCCACGCCGCCGGGACGGTGCACAGCTGCGCCGAAGCGCTGCGCTTCCTGGAGAAGGCGCGCGCCGCCGGGGCGCCCGTCGACCTCGTCCTGCTCGACCTCTACCTGCCGGACGGCCACGGCCTCCAGCTCTGCCGCACGCTGCGCGCCGCCGGATACGGCACCGACGTCATCGCCGTCACCTCGGCCCGCGACCTCGCCATGGTGCGGCAGGCGGTCTCGGCGGGGGTCGTGCAGTACCTGCTGAAGCCGTTCAGCGCGGCCGCCCTGCACGACCGGCTGGAGCGCTACGCCCGCTACCGGGACAGCCTCGGGCGAGCCGGCGAGGCGACCGGGCAGGACGAGGTCGACCAGGCGTTCGCGCTGCTCCGCACGCCCGAGCGCAGCACCCTGCCCAAGGGGCTGAGCGCGCCCACCCTGGACTCCGTCGCGTCCGTCCTGCGCGAGGCCGCGACCGGGCTGTCGGCGGCCGCCGCGGGCGCGGCCGCCGGGGTCTCCCGGATCACCGCGCGGCGCTACCTCGAACACCTGGTGGACACCGGGCGGGCGGTGCGGGAGCCGCAGTACGGGAACGTCGGGCGGCCGGAGCTGTGCTACCGGTGGAAGGGTCGGGCGTGACCTTTCGGCGCGGCGCTCGTTGCACTGGTCGGGGTGGCGCCAGTCATGCCGGGGGAGGTTCACCCGCTCGGGTGGTTCTGGGGTGCCCCGGGGCATTCCGTCAGGTCACGAGCGATAAAGTTAGGCTTACCTAACTTCTTCTGGGGGTTCGCCTTGTCGCTTGCCGCCGTACCCGCCCAGGCCGCCTCCGGGGCCGCCGTCGCCGGGGCCCCGCCCACCGGCGAGGCCATCCTGCGCCGCCAGCGCGTCCGCGAGTCCGCCGCCCGGACGTACGCCCGCTCCTTCCCGATCGTCCCGGTCCGGGCCAACGGCATGACCGTCGAGGGCGCCGACGGGCGGCGCTACCTCGACTGCCTCTCCGGCGCCGGCACGCTCGCCCTCGGTCACAACCACCCCGTGGTACTGGAGGCGATCCGCCGCACCCTCGACAGCGGCGCCCCGCTGCACCTGCTCGACCTCGCCACCGCCGAGAAGGACGACTTCACCAGCGCGCTGTTCGAGAGCCTGCCCACCGAGTTCACCGCCCGCGCCCGGGTCCACTTCTGCGGACCGGCCGGGACGGACGCCGTCGAGGCCGCGCTCAAACTGATGCAGACCGCCACCGGCCGCCCCGGCGCCCTCGCCTTCACCGGCGCCTACCACGGCATGACCGCCGGAGCCCTCGCGCTCACCGGCAACGTCGCCGTCAAGGAGCCGCTGCCGAGCGGCGGCGAAGTGGTCCGGCTGCCCTACCCGTACGGCTACCGCTGCCCGTTCGGGGTCGGCGGGGAGACGGGCACCGAGCTCGCCGCGACCTATGTGGAACGGTTGCTGGACGACCCCTCGGGCGGGGTCGTGCCGCCCGCCGCGATGATCCTGGAGGCCGTCCAGGGCGAGGGCGGGGTCGTCCCCGCGCCCGACGGCTGGCTGCGCGAGATGCGCCGGATCACCGCCGAACGCGGCATCCCGCTGATCGTCGACGAGGTGCAGACCGGCGTCGGGCGCACCGGCGCGATGTGGGCGGTCGAGCACAGCGGCATCGTCCCGGACGCCATGGTGCTCTCCAAGGCCATCGGGGGCAGCCTGCCGCTCGCCGTCGTCGTCTACCGCGAGGACTACGACGGCTGGCGGCCCGGCGCCCACACCGGCACCTTCCGCGGCAACACCCTCGCCATGGCCGCCGGGGCCGCCACCCTCCGGTACGTCGCCGCGCACGGGCTGGCCGAGCGGGCCGCCGTGGTCGGCGCGCGGATGGTCTCCCGGTTGCGGGAGCTCTCCGCCGAACTGCCGGTGATCGGCGATGTGCGCGGGCGCGGGCTGATGCTCGGGGTCGAGCTGGTCGACCCGGCGGCCGAGACCGACGCCTGCGGGGCGCATCCGGCGGATCCGGCGCTCGCCGCGCGGGTGCGGGAGGCGTGCCTGGCGCGGGGCCTGATCGTGGAACTCGGCGGACGGCACGACGCGGTGCTGCGGCTGCTGCCTCCGCTCACCATCACCGACGAGCAGGTGGCCGCGGTGCTCGACCGGCTGGCGGAGGCGATCGCGGCCGCCGCGTCCCCCCGAGGTGGCGCGTGACCGCCGAGCCCGGCGCGGTACCCGAACTCCCGGGCGAGGACGTCCCGTTGGACGCGCTCGCGGGCGGGGCCGGCGGGCCCGGCGCGCTCGGGCCGCTGCTGGCCACCGTCCTCGACGCGCTCGACACCGGCACCGCGCTGCGCTCCGGCCCGCTGCCCGCGGGCAGCCCCGCCGAGATCGCCGCCCTGGTCGCCGACGGTCTGGCCGGGGCCGGCGGGCGCGGCGCGCTGGCTCGGCTCACCGAACTGCTCGCCTACGGCGCCGCCGACCCGGCCGACCCCGCCTGCGCCGCCCACCTGCACTGCCCGCCGCTCGCCGTGGCCACCGCCGCCGACCTCGCCGTCAGTGCGCTCAACCCCTCGCAGGACTCCTGGGACCAGGCCCCCGCCGCGACGGCCCTTGAAACCGCGCTGCTCGCCGAACTCGCCGCGCTGGTCGGCTACGACCCGGCGCGCTCGGCGGGCGTCCTCACCTCGGGCGGCACCGAGTCCAACCTGATGGGGCTCATGCTGGCGCGCGACCAGAAGCTCGACGGCATCGTCGAGTTGGACGGCGTCCCGGCCGGCGTACGGCCCTGCATCCTCGCCTCCGAGGCCGCGCACTTCTCCGTCCAGCGCTCCGCCGCCCTGCTCGGGCTCGGTGAACGGGCCGTGGTCAGCGTCCCGGTCGACCGCCAACTCCGGATGCGGCCCCAGGGGTTGGAACGCGCCCTGGCCGAGGTCAGCCGGGCCGGACGGACCCCGATCGCCGTCGTCGCCACCGCGGGCACCACCGACACCGGCGCGATCGACCCGCTGGCCGCCGCCGCCGACCTGGCCGGCCGCTACGGCGCCTGGCTGCACGTCGACGCCGCGTACGGCGGCGGCGCGCTGCTCTCCGACCGGCTCGCCCCGCTGCTCGACGGCATCGCCCGCGCCGACTCGCTCTCCCTCGACTGGCACAAGCTCGGCTGGCAGCCGGCCGCCGCCGGGATCTTCCTGGTCCGTCGGGCGGAGACCTACGTGTCGCTCGCCCGGCGCGCCGAGTACCTCAACCCGATGGACGACGAGCAGGCCGGCTACCCCAGCCTGCTCGGCCGCTCGCTGCGCACCACCCGCCGGGCCGACGCCTTCAAACTGGCCGTCACCCTGCGCGCCCTCGGCCGCGAGGGGCTCGGCCGGCTGGTGGACGCCTGCCACGAACTGGCGCTCGCCGCCGCCTCGGCGGTCCGCGCCGAGCCCTCGCTCGAACTCCACGCCGAGCCGGTGCTCACCGTGCTGCTGTTCCGCTACCGGCCGCCGGGGATGACGGACGAGGCGGCCGTCGACGAGCTGAACGGGCAGCTGCGCCGGATGCTGCTGCGCACCGGGCGGGCGGTGATCGGGCGCACCGAGCTGCCGGGCGAGGGGCCGGGGCGGCTGCGGCTGAAGCTCACCCTGCTCAACCCGCACACGACGGCGGGGGAGGTGGGGGCGCTGCTGCGGGAGGTGGTCGGCGCGGGGCGCAAGGTCGCGGGGGAGCGGGCGGGGTAGGGGCTCGTCCAGGTGGGGTCAGTCGCTCAGCAGGATGCCGCGGGTGAGTTCCCAGGTGTGGGGGTCGGCGGCGACCAGGAGGCCGTCCTCGCAGCCGGGGGCCTCGGGGCGGTAGGGGCTGCCGTCCAGGCGGGCGGCGACGCCGCCGGCCTCGGTGAGCAGCAGGGAGCCGGGGGCGTGGTCCCAGGGGAGGGTGCGCCAGTAGAAGATGAAGTCGAACCGGCCCTCGGCGATGTCCGGGTACTCGACCCCGGCGGCGCTCCGGCCGGGGGAGATCTCGCCGAAGGCCGAGCAGTTGGCTTCCAGGTGGCGGCGCTGCTCCGAAGCGAGGAAGCGGCTCTTCAGGACACCGGTCAGCTCGGAGGCGTCGGCCGGTGCCGGTGTGCGGGTCAGGCGTTCGCCGTCGCGCCAGGCGCCGGCGCCGAGTTCGGCACGGTAGGCGGTGGCGGTGGCGGGTTGCCAGATCCAAGAGGCGACGGCCCGGCCGGAGCGGACGAGGGAGCACATCACGGCGTAGTCGGGGCGGCCGGCGACGAAGTTGGAGGTGCCGTCCACCGGGTCCACCAGCCAGACGGCGGGCTCGTCGTGGATGGCCTGGGCGAGCGAGGGGTCGGCGGCGACCGCCTCCTCGCCGACGACCGGGACGGGGAGCAGCTCGGTCAGGCGGCGGGCGATGATCGCCTCGGCCTCGCGGTCGGCGATCGTGACGACCTCGCCGGGCGCCTTCTCCATCACCTCGCCGGCGGCCAGTGCCCGGAAGCGCGGCTCCACCGCCTCGGCCGACGCCTCGGCGAGTATCTCCGCCACCTTGTCCATCAGCACGTTCGCGCTCCCTTCGCTGCCTACCACTGTCGCACGAGTGCGCGGAGGGGATTGCGGCGGACGGGGGTGAAGAACGGCTGACAGCTAACAGAGTTCAGATGACAGATTTCAACATCTGTCATCTGAACTCTGTCAGCTGTCAGCCGTCAGTTGTCGCTCTCGGCGGTCGGCGGCGGCCCGCGAGCCGTCACGCACCCAGGTAGTGGAACCCCGGGCGCGGGTGCATCAGGAACTCGTGGTGCGAGATGTTCCACGCGTACGCGCCCGCCATCGCGAACAGCACCCGGTCTGCCGCCCGCAGGCCGTCCGCGCCGCTCGCCGCCCGGGCGAGGACGTCCTTCGGAGTGCAGAGCTGCCCGGCCAGGGTCGCCCGCCCGGTGGTGACGGCGGGGCGCGGCCAGGGGTGCGGCCAACCGTCCACCGGGAGCACCTCGAAGGGCTGGGAGTGTCCGCGGGTGGCGGGGGTGCGCAGGTGGTGGGTGCCGCCGCGGACCACCGCGAAGTCCTCGCCGTGGCTCCGCTTCACGTCCAGCACCTCGGTCGCGTACCAGCCGCAGTAGGCGGTCAGCGCCCGGCCCGGCTCGATCCGCAGGGTCAGCCCGGGGTGGGTGTCGAGCAGCTTGGCCAGGCCCTCGCCGAAGGCCGTCCAGTCGAAGCGCTGGGTCGGGTCGTCGTAGTCCACCGCCATTCCGCCGCCGATGTTGACCTCGGCCAGCGGGAAGCCGTGCCGCTCGGCGAGTTCGGCCGACCAGATGACGATCTGCTCGGCGACCGACAGCTGCTCCGCCGCCGCCAGCCCGCTGGCCAGATGGGCGTGAACCCCGCGCAGACGCAGCCGACGTCCAAGCGGTCCGCCACCGGTGAGCAGCCGGACGCACTCCTCCGCCCGGTCCGGGTCGAGCCCGAACGGCGTCGGGCGTCCGCCCATCGCGAGCGGCACCGCGTCCAGGGCGTCGGTGACCACCGGCAGGTTGACCCGGAGCAGCACGTCCACGACCGTCTCCGGCCGGTCGGCGAGCACGGCGGCGAGCCGGTGCAGCTCCTGCTCGCTCTCGACGTGCCAGCGGTGCACCCCGGCGTCGACGGCGGCGGCGATCTCGGCCGGGGTCTTGCCGGGCCCGCCGAAAGCCAGCGGCGCGTCCGGCACGGCGGCCCGCACGTGCGCCAACTCCCCGCCACTGGAGACCTCGTAGCCGTCGACGGCGTCGCGCAGCGCGGTCAGCAGCGGCACCTCCGGATTGGCCTTGGCCGCGTAGTACATCTCGACCCGCTCGGGCAGCGCGGCCCGGACGGCGGCGGCGTGCGCGCGCAGCGCGGCCAGGTCGTAGACGTAGGCGGGCAGTCGGTCGGCCGAGAGGGAGACGACGTGGCCGTGGACGGTGCTGCTCATCGGAGGGTGCTCCCGGCGGGAAGGTGGGCGGTCATGCGGGCGGCCTCGGCGAGCACCGAGCCGGCCAGCGGGGAGGGCAGCCGGACGTACCCGGCCTCGCGGTCGGCCTTGCGCTCCCAGCGGGTCAGCAGGTTGGCCTTGGCGGGCAGCGGGACGCCGGCCAGCAGGGCCCGCAGCCTGGGCGGGCGGCCGTGCGCGGTGGCGTACTCCTCCAGGGTGTCCCGGACGGCCTGCCAGAGCGCGCCCTCCAGCTCGGGGTGCCGGTCGGCGAGGGCGGCGAGCAGTTCGGCGACGTGGTTGACCAGCAGGCAGTAGACCACCCGGTCCCAGCCGCGCTCGGCGTCGTACGTCATCGGGCCGGCCACCTCGGGCGGCAGGGCGGCCAGGATGTCGGCGTTGTGCTCGGGCACCAGCTTCGTCCCCTCCAGGTCGCGGAAGAGCACCTGGGCCGGGCGGCCGTCGGTGTCGACGCCGATCAGCACGTTCTGCAGGTGCGGCTCCAGCACCACGCCGTGGTCGAAGTAGGCGGCCAGCACCGGGGGGAGGAGCAGTCGCAGGTAGGCGCGCCACCAGTCGAGGGCGGCCGCGCCGTCCGAACCGTCGCCCAGCAGCCAGGAGATGTGCGCCGAGCTGGTCGGGTGCTCGTCCGCGACGGCGGCGGCGAGCATCGGGGTGACGCCGGGCCGCAGCAGGCCGCCGAAGCCCTCGCGCAGGATCAGGCCGAAGCCCTCGTACAGCGCCCGGTCGGGGCGGCTGTCGGCGCCCGGCAGGGCGAGGGTGCGGAAGGCGGGCTCGCGCAGCATCGCCGCGTCGGGGAAGCGCCGGGCGAGGTCGGTGAGCGCGGGGGCCAGCAGCCGCGTGAGCGCGACGGCGCCGGTGAGCTCGTAAGCGGCGTTCTTGCGCAGGCAGTTGGTGATGCGGACATTGAGGCTGAACTTGAGGAAGGCGTCCGCGCCGTGCAGGGTGCGCACCGAGGCGGTGGCGGCGAAGCGCTCGCCGCGCGGGCCGAGGTCCAGGACGTCACCGCGAGCCATGGCCGCGCGCAACAGCGGGTGGTCGCCGATGAGTTGGTACTGCCAGGGGTGGGCGGGCAGCAGCCGGTAGCCGTCCGGGACGTCACCGAGGCCGTCCAGCCGGGCGATCGCGTCCTCGTCCAGGGACTCCTCGGCGAGCAGCTCGGCGCGGACGGCGAGGTGGCGCAGCGGGAACGCCGCGCGGGACTCGGGCGCGTACCGGCTCCAGTCGCCCCGGGCGGCGGAGCGGGACTTGGGGGCCGGGTGGAACCGGTGGCCGAACAGCAGGGCCTGCTCGGACTCCAGGTAGCGATCGTCCCCGGCGGCCGGGCGCCCGTCCAGGCCCTGGCTCACGCCGTGGTGACTGGACGCCACCTGGTCGAGGAACTCCTCGTTCACCGTGCCGGTGCGCAGCTCGAGCTCGTCCTGGGCGTACTCGGCCAGCTCGCGCCAGCCCAACTCGCGCCAGCCGTCCGTGGATTCCTCGAAGACCGGCCCGGTGAAGCGGTGCGCGCCGAGCAGCGAGGTGCGGCGCAGGGCGACTCGCAGCAGGGTGCCGCGGCGGGGCAGGCGCAGCAGCAGGTGTCCCTCGTCGACGGCGGTCTGGTGCTCGGGCGCGGAGACCTCGCGCAGCAGGCAGTTGAGCAGGGTGTGGACCACCGCCTCGTCGGCGGTGGGGAGCGTGGTGGGGAGCGTGGTGGGGAGCACGATGGGAAGCGCGGTGGGCGGAGTGGCCGGTCGGGTGGTGGGGAGGCCGGTCGTGGCGGCGGCCGACTGCGGGTGGGCCGTACGGGCGGTCATCGGGGGCTCCTACGGGTCAGGAGGGCGAGCAGGGCGGCGGCCAGTGCGGCGGCGGTGCCGGTGACGACGGGGGCGGCCGGTCCGCCGCTGCCGTTGGCCAGCGCGGCGGCGAGTCCGGCGGCGACGGCACCGCACTTGGAGACGGTCTCGCGGGTGCCGAACATCCGGCCCGGTGCACGGCCCCGGGCGGCTTCGGCGGCGAGGACGGCGAGGCAGACCAGGCCGAAGGTCATGCCGAGCCCGAGCACCGCCCGGGTCAGGGCGAAGGTGAGCAGCGAGTGGGCCGGGGCGTGTCCGGCCAGCCCGAGGGCGACCAGGGCGAAGCCCACCGCCAGCCCGGTACGGGGCCGCGCCTCGACGGCGGCGTGCACCCGCCCGGCGGCGACCAGGTAGACCAGGTGCGGCAGTGCGAACAGGAAGCCCGCGACCGTGCCGTTGACGCCCGGCAGCCGCTGTTGCACCAGGGTGATCAGGTAGGGGAAGGAGATGATGGTGGCGAAGACGAAGGCGAACTCGAAGGTGTAGAGCAGCTTGAGGGAGCCCGGCGGGGTGGTCTGGGCCGCGTCCCCGCCCGCCCGGACGGCCCGGGGGTGGGCCGGCTCGGGCAGGAAGCCGAGCAGGACGGCGGCGGTCATCGGCAGCAGTGCCATCAGCAGGTACTGCCGGTGCGGGTCGATCCACGGCGACAGCGCGCCGACCAGGATCGGCGCCGCGACCAGGGCCGCCCGGGCGCTTCCCTGCATCAGGGTCAGCGCCTTGGACAGCTGCGAACCGTCCAGGGCCGAGGCGAGGTAGCCGTTGGTGGCGGAGAAGGTGCCGCCGAGGAAGCCCTGGAGCACCAGCGCGATGGTGAACGCGGTCAGGCTGTCGGCTGCCCCCGCGAGCAGGAAGGAGACGGTGAGGCCGAGTTGGGCGCGCAGCAGCAGCCGCTTCTGGCCGAAGCGGTCGGCCAGCCGGCCCCACAACGGCGCGCCGAGGGCGGTGAAGACGGTCGGCACGATGTAGAGCAGGCCCGCCCACCGGCCGTCCTGGTCGCCGAGGCCCGGGAGGATCTCGGCGAGGAAGGGCGGCAGGCCGAGGGCGGCGAAGGAGGCGACGAAGTAGCAGGCCGCGACGGCGTGAACCTGGCGCCGGTCCAGTCCGACCGCCCCGGCCGGCCGCGCCAGCGGTTCGACGGTCATCGTGAACCGTCCCTCGGCAGCAGGTAGTTGGGTCCGTCCGTGTAGTGCTTGTTGATGTCGGCGGCGCCGCTGCGCTCCTTGCTGAGCAGGGTGCCGGCGCTCACCATGGCCTTGACGGGCAGCCGCTCGGCGTCCAGCAGCTCGGTGCGCAGCGGGTGCCCGGCCGGGCCGAGGCGGTCGACCGCCTCGCCGAGGAGGTCGCGCAGGAGCCGCAGGCTCAGCTCCAGCGGTACCCGGTCGTGCGCGGCGAGGCCGAACGCGAGCGAGGCGGCGCACAGGTGGCCGGTGATCGTGGTGAACAGGTCGGTGAGCGCGCGGTCCTGCTCGCCGAGGATCCTCGGGTCGCGGAACTCGGCGGCCAGCGGGGCGAGTTCGCCGATCCTGGCGGTGTTGATCCGGGGCCCGTCGTTGTCCTTGTAGAGCAGTCGCAGGCCGGTGTCGTCCAGGACGAGCGAAGTGTTCTGCTGGTGCGACTCCAGGGCGATGCCATGGCCGAACAGGGCGGTCTGCCAGTCGACCAGCAGCCGCAGCAGTTCCTCGTACAGGGCGGGGACGGAGCCGCCGTGGAAGCGGTCGGCCAGGTGGTCGATGACCAGCCGTCCGTCGGGGGCCTCGGCGAGCAGGGCGGCCAGCGGCACGGTGACGGCGTCGTCGAGGCCGCCCGGGTAGCGGCGCAGCAGTACGGCCAGCAGTTCGTCGTCGGCGTGCGCGTAGCACTGCTCGTCGACGTGCAGCACCCGCCCGGCGAAGCGCGGCTCGTGGGCGATCACGGCCTCCACCAGGCGCTGTCCGACCGCCCCGTTGACCAGGGTGACCGGCTTGATGGTGCGCCGGTTGCGCAGGCCCAGGGTCGCCGTGGCCAGCGGGAGTTTGAGGTGGCAGGTCGGGTCCTGGGCGACGGCGACGGTACGCATGGACAGCGTCGGCAGCACGGTGAGGTACGGCTCCGGGGCGAGCACCGCGCCAGGCGCAATCCGCTCGAAGTCCTCGCCCGCGGTCAGCGGGTGGACCGGGACGGTGAGGAACGTGCCCGGGACGCCCAGCTGTTCGGCGCTCGGCCACCAGGCGGGCAGCGGCCCGTCACCGCGTACGGTCAGCCGCTCGGCCGGGACGGCGAGCCAGCGCAGTTCGAAGCTCGGGTGGAACTCCGGTGCGTAGGCGCGAAGTTGCGGCTCGGTCAGACCGGAGCGGCCACGGGCGGTCGGGTAGACCGGGTGGTCGAGGAAGGCGGCGAGGGCCTCGAAACCGAGCGAGGCGCGCGGGCCCGTCCAGTCGGCCGTGTCCTTGCCGTAGTGCTCGGCGAGCGCGGCGTGCACCTCGGGGCGGACCCGGTCGTGCAGCCGCATGGTGGCCAGGGTCTGGCGGCACTCCTCGGCGAAGGCCAGGTGGCCGGGCCGGTCCAGCGGATCGGCGCGGTCGGCCAGGTGGGCGAGGATGGCGGGCAGCTCGGTGAGTCGGACGCCGTCCGCCTCCAACTCCGGCAGCCGGGCCGCGTGGTCGCCCTGGAAGCCCTCGGGGGCGACCGGCAGGGCGAGCGTCGCGTTGCGCAGCCAGGGGCCGTCGGCCCGTTGCTCCAGGACGCCGTCCGCGCGCAGGCCGAGCACGTCCTCGCGCAGCAGGGCGGACAGCACGCGCAGGGTCAGCTGGTCGGCGGAGGTCCCGCCGAGGGGCGTGTTGGTGTCGGCGGGTGTGCGGCCGGCGGGCGCTGTGCGGGTGGGCGTCCTGTCGGTTGGAGTCATGAGGCGATCTCCCAGCGGCTGGCGGCGATGAACTCCGCCACGGCGGTGTCCACCGCGTCCTGGTCCGGGCCGACCGCCCAGACGATGCCCAGGTAGTCGCGGTTGGTGCGGTAGAGCTCGTGCCGGGCACCGAGCTCGCGCACCGGGCGGTAGGAGAGCGTGACCCCGTCGGCCCGCCGCTCGAACAGTGGCTCCGGGGCGACGGTCAGGGTGCCGGCCCGGTCCGCGCAGACGCGTTCGTGGCGGGCCCGCCGGCCGGTGCGCGCGCCGAGGTCGGCGGGCAGGTCCTCGCCGAGGTGGGCGCGCAGCACCAGCTCGAAGTACGGGAGGTCGAGGATCTCGGCGAGCATCAGGTCGCACTGGTCGCCGATGGCGCGGTAGTTGACCTCGATGAGGCGGGCGCGGCCGTCCGGCTGGAGGACGAACTCGGTGTGGCAGGCGCCGAGTCCGACGCCGAGCGCGTCGAGCTGGGCGAGCACCTGGTCGACCACGGCTCGGGGGTGCGCCGGGGTGAAGGTCAGCACTTCCTCGATGAAGTCCGGCGGCGGGGAGAGCCGGGTGCGGAAGCCGCCGAGGACGTGGCGGGTGCGGCCGTCGCCGAGGGTCTCCAGGGTGCGCAGCTCGCCGGCCAGGAACTCCTCGACCACCAGCGTGGCGCCCGGGCGGCGCTGCTGGATCTCCTTGACCCGCAGGGCGAGTTCGTCGGCGTCGGCGACCAGCGTGACGTCCTCGCTGGCGACGCCCTCGCGGGGCTTGAGGATGCAGGGGAACGGCGGGGTGAGCTCGGCCGGGTCCTGGCCGGGCGCGAGCTCGGCGGACCAGACCCGGTCCAGGCCGGTCTCGGCGAGGTGGCGGCGCAGCTCGCCCTTGTTCTTGGCCCGCAGCGCGGACTTCCAGTCCTTGGCGGGCAGGCCGAAGTAGTCGGCGACCAGGGCAGTCTGGGTCTGCAGGTGGTCGCTGTTGCTGAACACCACGTCGGGCGCGTGGTGTTGGGATATCGCCCCGATCACCTCGCGGAAGTCCTGGACGTCGCACTCCAGCAACTCGTACGGGAACCCGGCGTCGGCGTAGGCGCGTTGGTGGTCCTCGACGTGGTCGGTGAGGACGGTGACGTCGAGGCCGAGCCGGGCGGCGGCGGGCAGGAAGCCGTGGGTGACCGAGTCGGTGGGGTTGAGGGCGAGCAGGTAGAGCCGCATGGGGTTGTCCTTGGGGGCGTGGTGACGGGCGGAGGACGGAGGACGGCGAACGGAGGACGGCGAACAGATAACGGATGACAGATGTTGAAATCTGTTATCTGTTTGCCGTCATCTGTCATCTGTCATCAGTGATCTGTCGGCCGTTACTTGGGCGCGTCCACGCCCGCCGCCTTGGCGATGTCCACGAGCATCGCGTCCGCGGCCTGGACGCCGATGCCGGACATCCAGGTCTCGTCCGGGACGTTGAAGACCTTGCCGTTCTTGACGGCGTTCAGGCCCTGCCAGACCGGGGTCTGCTGGACCTCGCTCTCCTTGGTCTTGGTCGGGTCGTCCGCGGTGGTGACGAACACCAGGTCGGCGTCGGCCTGGCTGATCTGCTCGGCGCTGACCTCGATGATGTTCTTGTCCACGTCCTGCGAGGCCGGGCGGGCCAGGCCCACGTCCTTGAGCACCACACCGCTGTACGAGGCCTTGGCGTACAGGCGGGTCGGGCCGGCCACGAAGCGGACCACCGAGGCGGTCGGCATCGTTCCGTTGTACTTCGCCTTGATCGCCTCGCCCAGCTTGTGCGCCCGCTCCTCGTAGTCGGCCAGCGCCTTCTTCGCCTCGTCCTCCTTGCCGAGCGCCTGGGCGTACAGCGCCAGGTTTTCCTTCCACGGGAACCCGGTGGTCTCGGCCAGCACGGTCGGCGCGATCGCGTTCAGCTGGTCGTACACCTTGGCGTGGCGGACCTTGGAGGACAGGATCAGGTCGGGCTTGAGGGAGGCGATCAGTTCGAGGTTCGGCTCGTTCATCGGGCCGACGTCCTTGGTGTCCTTGATCTTGTCCTTGAGGTAGTTCGGGAACCCGCCCTCGGTCTTCATGTGCGGGGACACCGCGCCGACCGGCGTGATGCCGAGCAGCGTGACGTCGTCCAGTTCGCCACTGTCCAGCACCACGACGCGCTTGGGCTGCGACTTGATCTCGGCGGTCCCGGCGGCGTGCTTGACGCTGCGCGGGAACCCGGCGGAGGTGCCGGCCGAGGCGGAGGTCGCGGAGTCACCGGACTTGGTGGCGTCCCCGTTGCTGCCGCAGGCGGCGAGGAACGTGGCGGACAGCGTGACGGCGAGGACGGCGGCGGGGAGTCGGCGGTTCATCGGGGTTCCTTGGATCGGGGTCGAACAGGGGGACGGGGCTGGGGGTTCGGGGGGTGGGAAGTTCGGGGGTGGGAAGTTCGGGGGTGGGAAGTTCAGGCGGAGGCGGCGACGGCCCGCCTCCGGGCCCGTGGCACGACCAGCGGAGTGCCGGTCTCCGGGTCGGGCACGACCAGGCACGGCACCCCGAACACCGCCTCCACCAGCTCGGCCGTCAGCACCTCGGCGGGTGGACCGGCCGCGGCGAGCCGCCCGTCCTTGAGCACCACCAGGTGGTCGGCGTACCGGGCGGCCTGCCCGAGGTCGTGCAGCACCATGACCACGGTGCGCCCGGCCTCGGCGTGCAGGTCGGCGACCAGGTCGAGCACGTCGAGCTGGTGCCGCAGGTCGAGGAAGGTGGTCGGCTCGTCGAGCAGCAGCAGGTCGGTCTCCTGGGCGAGCGCCAGCGCGATCCACACCCGCTGGCGCTGCCCGCCGGAGAGCCGGTCGACCTGCTGGTCGCGCAGTTCGGCGGTGCCGGTGCGCTCCAGTGCGTCCTCGACCGCCGCCTGGTCGGCCTTGGACCACGGGCTGAGCATCCGCTGGTGCGGGTAGCGCCCGAGCCGCACCAGCGCCTCGACGGTGACCGCCTCGGGCGTGACCGGCTGCTGCGGCAGCAGGCCCATCCGCTTGGCGAGGGTCCGCGCGGGCATTCGGTGGATGTCGGCGCCGTCCAGGGTGACGGTGCCGGCGGCCGGGTCGAGCAGCCGGACCAGTCCGCGCAGCAGGGTGGACTTGCCGCAGGCGTTCGGTCCGACGATCGCGGTGACGGCGCCGCCGGGCAGTTCGAGGTCGAGCCCGTCGACGATGGTCCGATCGCCGTAGCGCAGCCCGAGGCCGTGGGCGGCGAGTCGGTCGGCGCTGACCCGGCTGGCGGTGGCGGCCTGGCGGGTATCGGCCGAGGTGACGGTGGCGGTCTGGTCGGTGGCCGAGCTGGTCATCAGCTGCTCCTCTGGGGAAGCCGGCTCTGGCGGATCATCAGCACCAGGAGCCAGGGCGCGCCGAGGGTGGCGGTGACGGCACCGACCGGCAGGCCGTGGACGGGGATCACGTGCAGCACGAGGAGGTCGGCCGAGAGCAGCAGCACGGCGCCGGTGAGCGCGGTGAGGCCGAGCGTGCCGAGGGTGGGCGGTCCGGCGAGCAGCCGCACCAGGTGCGGGACGGCGAGCGCGACGAAGGCGACCGGTCCGGTGAGGGCGGCGGCCAGCGAGGCGAGCGTGATGGTGAGCAGCAGCAGCCAGAGCCGGTCCCGGGCGGGGTTGAGGCCGAGGCCGCCGGCCGAGTCGTCGCCGAGGTCGAGGACGGAGACCCGCCGCTGGCAGAGCAGGACGGCCCCGGCGGTCAGCGCGATGGCGGTGCCGCCGATCCACACCTCGGTCCAGTTGCGTCCGTACAGCGAGCCAGTGGTCCACTGCATCGCGGAGGAGGCCAGCTCGGCCGGGAACCGTACGATCATCAGGTTCACGGCGGCGGCCAGGCCCTGCTGGACCGCCAGGCCGACCAGCACCAGCCGGGTGACGGCCATCTTCGAGCGCCAGGCGAAGCCGCCGAGCAGCAGCGCGGCGAGCAGTCCGCCGCCGACGGCGGCCAGCGGGATCAGCTGCTGCGAGGCGCCGGTGGCGAGCATCAGCACCGCGCCGAAGGAGGCGCCGCCGGTGATGCCGATGGTGTCGGGGGCGGCCAGCGGGTTGCGGAACAGCCGCTGCAGCATCGAGCCGGCCATCGCCAGGCCGGCGCCCGCGATCAGCGCGGAGACCACGCGCGGCGCCCGGAACTGCTGCACCACCAGGACGTTCCCGGGCTCGCCCTGCCCGACCAGGGCACGCAGCGCGTCCCAGACGGAGATGCTCACCTGACCGGTGCCGAGCGCGATGCCGGTGAGCAGCACCAGCAGGGCGACGGACACCAGTGACCAGGCGGCGGTACGGGCCCGGCGGCGCGCGATGGCGCCCATCGGAACGGCGAGCGTCGTCACTCGGCCACCTTCCGGGCCAGCACCGCGAGCAGTGGAGCGCCGAGGAAGGCGGTCACGATGCCGACCTCGATCTCGGAGGGCCGCACCACGAGCCGGCCGAGCACATCGGCGCCGAGCAGCAGCAGCGGACCGGCGATCAGGCAGCCGGGCAGCAGCCAGCGGTGGTCGTTGCCGAGGAGCGGGCGGACCAGGTGCGGCGCGGCCAGTCCGATGAACGCCACCGGTCCGGCGACGGCGACCGCGCTGCCCGCGAGCAGCACGACGGCCAGTCCGCCCACCACCCGGATCCGGGCCACCGGCACGCCCAGCGACTGCGCGGTCTCGTCGCCCAGGGCCAGCGCGTTGAGTGCGGGCGAGACGGCGAAGGCGCCCAGCAGTCCGAGTGCCAGGAACGGCAGCACGGGGGTGAGGGTGTCCAGGTGCCGCCCGGCGATCGAGCCGGCCAGCCAGAACCGGGCTTCGTCCAGGGTGCGGTGACTGGCCAGCATCAGCGCGGAGGTCCAGGAGGTGAGCACCACGGTGAGCACGGTGCCGCCGAGTGCGAGCCGAACCGGGTCGAGGTCCCCGCCGCGCCGGGACATCGTGTACGCGGCGACGGCGGCGACCGCCGCCCCCGCGAAGGCGAACCAGACGTACTCGACCGGGCGGGAGAGGTCCAGCGTGTAGATCGCGGCGACCACGGCGAGGCTCGCGCCGGCGTTGATGCCGAGGGTGATCGGCGAGGCCAGTGGGTTGCGGGTGACGCCCTGGGCGACCGCCCCGGCGACGCCGAGCGCGGCCCCCACGGCCAGCCCGATGAGCGTGCGCGGGACGCGAAGGCCCGTCACCACATCGGCGTCACCGCCGTGGGCGGCGCCGGTGAGGGCGTCGAGGACGGTCGACAGCGGGATGGATCGGGAGCCCAGCGCGAGGCTCAGGGCCGTGCACAGCACGAGCGCGCACACGCCGACGAGCAGCAGCAACGGTCGCTGTGCCGCCGAGGAACGTGGCGTCGCCGGGGCTGGGGTGGCCGACGGGTCGGTTCTCAACACGAGTCGACATCTTAGGTTAGGTTTACCTAACTTCGTCAAGGTCGAGTTGCCCGCCCAGGTGGACCGCTCGACCGTGGTGCGAGGTGGTCGGGCGGGCCCACTGAGGCATTGTAAGGTGAGGCTCACCTTAATCGATCTTTCGAAATCGATCTCGGGAGTGCCGATGGTCCCCGGAACACCCCTGCCCGTACTCGCCCAGGCGCGGCCGTCCGCCCTGGTCGGTGACTACGAGCGGCTGCGCGAGCTCTGCCCGGTGCTGGAGCTGCGCCTGCTCGACCCCGTCGAGCCCGATCCCTCGGCCGCCGACGGCTGGTACTCCGGGGCCCAACTCGCCACCGACGAACGGGCACTGGCCGCCGTCCTGGCCGGAGCGGAGGACCGCATCGCCGCCGAGCACGGCCGCGCCCCCCGCCCGCACGTCACCGCCTCCCGGCTGCTCCACCACTACGTCTGGTCGGCCTGCCTGCTCATCGCCGGCCCCTGGCACCTCGCCCGACGGGTCCCCGCCGTCGACCCCGCCGACCTCTGGCTGCACGCCCCCACCGGCCGGCTCGCGCTGCGCCCGGGCGGACATGTCGCCCTCGCCGGAGGCCTCGCCGGCGACCTCCGCGGCGACCTCCCCGGCGATGATGAACTGCGCGCCGAACTGCGGGCCGCCGTGGTCGCCCACCTCGAACCGGTGCTCGCCGCCTTCGCCGGACCGACCCGGCGCCGCGACCGCGCCCTCTGGGGCATGGTCACCGACGACCTCGTCTCGGCCGTCTGGTACCTCGGCCGGATGCTCGGCGCCCGCGACGCGACCGCCCGGGACGCCACCACCCGCGACGCCACCGCCCGCGACGCGACCACCCGCGACGCCACCGCCCGCGACGCGACCGCGGAGGACGACGCCGTCGTCGCCGCCGGGGCCCTGCTGCCCGGCGGCACCCTGCCGCTCCCGGGCGCCGCCGACTTCCGCAGGCTGCGCACCCCTGACGGCCGCGAACACCACACCCGCACCCGGCTCGGCTGCTGCCTCTACTACGCGGTCAAGCCCGAGGCCGTCGCCTGCCTGACCTGCCCGCGCACCAGCGACGAGGAGCGGCTGCGCCGGCTCTGACGGTACGTCCGCGGGCCCGCCGTCAGGTGTGCGGCCCTACCGCCCGTCCCCTTCGTCGCCCTTGGCGCGAGGCAGCACCGCCACACCCCGCTCCAGGTCCACCCCGAAGTGCGGCGGCGCCCCCGCCTCCGCGTCGTCCCGGAGTGCCAGCTGTTCCCGCCGCTGCTCGATCTGTATCCGCTTGCCCGGGCTGAACAGCGCGTGCAGCTCTTCCAGGCCACCGCCGCCGCCCACTCCCACCCCGGGCGCGCGCGGCCGACGGCGCCGCGAGGACTCGCCCCGCATCTGACAGGCCGAGAGCACCACCAGCCCGACTGCCACGGCCACCACGCACGCCACGCTCACGATCCACCCCATGCCCGCTCAACGCCGCACCGCCGTACGGGCGTTCCCGGGCAGCCGGCCGGGCGACGTCGGTCTCCCGAAGGGCGCACCGGATACGCTGCCCGCGAACCCCAAGGAGAGGCCTCACCATGACCGTGCGCGGAACCCTCGTGGACATCCCGACGGCGGACGGCACCGCCGACGCCTACCTCGCCCACCCGGACGACGACCGGCCCCACCCCGGAGTCCTGCTCTACATGGACGCCTTCGGGCTCCGCCCGCACCTGAAGGGCATGGCCGACCGGATCGCCACGGCCGGGTACACCGTCCTCGTCCCCAACGCCTTCTACCGCAACGGCCGCGCGCCACTGGTCGAGCTGCCGGAGCTGATCGACATCGAGCAGTGCGACGAGATCTTCGACCAGATCGTCCCGCTGTTGGCCACCCTCACCCCGGAGGCGACCGCCCGCGACGCCGACGCCTTCCTGCGCTGGTTCGCCGAGTCCCCGCTGGTCCAGGACGGCCCGATCGGCCTCACCGGCTACTGCCGGGGCGCCCTGCTGGCGCTGCGTACGGCCGCCAGCCACCCGGACCGGATCGCCGTCGCGGCCGGCTTCCACGGCGGCAACCTCGCCACCGAGCGCCCGGACAGCCCCCACCTGGGCGCCCACCGGATCACCGCCGAGCTGTACTTCGGCCACGCCGACCAGGACGAGTCGCTGCCGCCCGAGCAGATCTCCCGGCTCGACCAGGCCCTCACCGCGGCCGGGGTGCGCCACACGACGGAGGTCTACGCGGGCGCCTCGCACGGCTACACCCAGGCCGACACCACCCGCTACGACGCGGCCGCCGACGCCCGGCACTGGAAGGCGCTGCTCTCCCTGCTGAAGCGCACCCTGCCCGCCTGACGCCCGCCGGCTTGTTGGTCCTCCGTTCGCCCACCGTCCAGACGAGGTTTGAGCGCCGGTGCCATCGGGCAGCCAGCGTCGGGTTCCCGCCGTTCGAGGGCGGGAGCGACACCGACGGATCCAGGGGGGACCGAACGTGCGGACCAAGTGGCAAGCGCCCGCCGGGCCGGGGGGCCTGCGGGACGTCCAGGAAGCGATCGTCCGGGCCATGGCCGAGCGCACCCCGGTCGAGCTGCGGCCGGGCGAACTCGACCGCGACGGACGGGCGTTACGCTGGGTGGAGGCCGGAACGGGCAGCGGCGCGCCGGTGGTGCTGATCGCCGGCTGCGGCACCTCCTCGCTCACCTGGGCCCCGGTGCTGCCCGAACTCGCCGCGCACGTCCGGGTCGTGGCATACGACCGGCCCGGGCTCGGCGCCAGCGAGCCCGACCGCGCCCTCGGCCTGACCCTGGAGGCGCAGACCGGCGACCTGGCCGCCCTGGTGCGGCACCTGGACGCCGGGCCGGCCGTGCTGGTCGGGCACAGCTGGGGCGGTCAGCTGGCCCAACTCCTCGCCTGGCAGCGGCCGGAGCTGGTGGCCGGCCTGGTGCTGGTGGACCCGGCCCACGAGGAATTCCGGCCGCCGGCCATCTGCGCCGCCGAGGCGGTGCTGAACCGGCTCTGGCTGCTCCGGGCGGCGCTCACCCCCGCCGGGCCGGGCGGCGAGGACGCGCTCGCCCGGGCCGAGGCGGCCGTCGTCGCCCACCCGCACCAGCGGCGCACCGTCCTCGCCGAGAACCGGCTGACCGGCCTCGCCGTCCCCGAGCTGCGCCGACGGCGCTCCGCCGGACGGCTGCCCGAGGTGCCGGTGGCCGTGCTGAGCGCGACCGAGGGACTGCCGCGCGCCCTGCGCGCCCGCTGGACCGCCCTGCAGTCCCGGATCGCGGCCAATGCCGTCCGGGGCAGCCACATCGTGGTGCGCGGCGCCGGGCACGCCGTCCACGCCGACAAGCCGCGCGCCGTCACCGCGGCCGTCCTGGAGGTGTCCGACCACACCCGAAACGTCCGGTACGCCTGATGGAAGTGCCCAATCTTCGTACGTGCCACGCCTGCTGGGCCCGCGGCACGCTCTGGCACACTGTGTGCCGACGACCCGCCGGGGCGGGTCACGACACCTGGGGGGACAGGGCCGATGATTAGCGCGGGCACCGTGCTCGGCGGTCGGTACACGCTGGTCGAAAAGCTCGGTGGCGGGGGCATGGGCGCGGTCTGGCGGGCCGACGACCAGGTACTCGCACGGCAGGTCGCGATCAAGATCCTGCGCGCCGAGCTGTTCGAGGACGGCACCGCCGTCCAACGCTTCCGTCGGGAGGCCCAGCTGGTCGCCGCGATCGACCACCCGGGCATCGTGGACGTCCACGACTACGGGGAGAGCGACGGGGACGGCGACGAGCGCTGCGCCTACATCGTGATGGACCTGATCGAGGGCCGTCCGCTCAACCAGGCGCTCACGGAGAGCGGGCCGATGAGCGCCGAGCGCGCCCTCGGCCTGCTCGCCGACGCCCTGGACGCGCTGCACGCCGCCCACCGGCGGGGGATCGTGCACCGGGACATCAAGCCCTCCAACCTGATGTTGCGCGACGACGACCGGGTGGTGATCACCGACTTCGGCATCGCCCGCGCGATCGCCAGTACCAAGCTCACCGCCCCGTACGCGATCATCGGCACGGCGGCCTACATGTCCCCCGAACAGGCGGCGTCGGCCAGCACCGGGCCGGCCTCGGACCTCTACTCGATCGGCGTGGTCTGCTACGAGCTGCTGGTCGGTCAGGTGCCGTACCTGGGCGAGGGGCCGTTGCAGGTCGCGCTCAAGCACGTCAACCAGCCGGTGCCCGAGCTGCCGGAGACCTTCCCGCCGGCCGTGCGGGAGCTGGTCGCCACCGCGCTGGCCAAGAACCCCGAGGACCGGTACGCGAGCGCCGCCGAGATGGCGGCCGCGGCCCGGGCGGCGATCGGCGCACCCGCGGCGCCGTGGAAGGCGGCGGACAGCGGGACGATCGACCTGCGGGCGGCACGGGCCGGGGCTGCGGTGGCCGGGGCCGGGGCCGGGGCCGGGGCCGGGGCTGGGGTCGCCGGGGCGGACCAGGTGGTGAAGGTCGATCCGCAGGCGGAGACCGAACCGGGCAAGCGCCGCTCGCGGCGCACCCTGCTGGTGCCGATCATCATTCCGATCGTCATCTCGATGGGTACGGCGACCGCCCTGCTGATCGACCGCGGCCCCGGCGCCTCCGACACGGCCGTGCCGCCCGCCGCCCAGCCGACCGTGGTGGTGACCGTCCCGGCGGCCCAGACCACCACCACTCCCGCGGCCGCCACCACCGCGCCCGCCACCCCGCAGCCGACCGACACCCCGTCGGCCACCCCGGCCGCCGACCAGCCGCCGCCCGGCGGACAGCCGAACGTTCCCGTCCCGGCCGCGGCCCAGGGCGGGAACGGCGGCGCGGTGAGCGGGGGAGGGGGCGTCCAGCCGGGCCGGAGCGGTGGCGGGGGCGTCAACTCCGCTGCCGGCGCTTCCAACTCCGGTTCCAACTCCGGATCGGGCGGCGGTTCGGTGTCCGGCGGCTCCTCGGGCGGCCAGGCCAACCCGCCCGCCGGCTCCGGCAACGGGGGCGGCAACGGGGGAGGCCCGGCCAACCCGCCCGTCGATTCCAAGCCGCAACCACCGAGCCAGACCACCAGCGGCGGCAATCCGCCCGCTCCGCAGACCCCGCCCCGGCCCGCGTCCTGCGGCGGCAGCAGTTGGAGCACCATCGTCAGCGCCAAGGACGGCCGCCCGATAGGGCTGCGCAACGACAGCCTGAGCGGCGACAACCCGATCGTGCTCGGCGGCGCCGCGCAGTACGGCTGGGTGCGCTCCACCGACCCCGGCGCCTGGATCCTGTTCAACGCCTGCAACAACGGCGGTCCGATGCTCGTCCAGACCATGGACGGCAAGGTGGTGCTGAACAACGGGTTCAGCTTCCTCACCAGATGGACGGTCCGCAACGGCAGTTCAGCGGGCTCGTACACCCTGGGCGACTACCAGAACCAGTCCTGCATGACCAACAACGGCGCGGGCAACGAGATCACCATGGTCACCTGCACGCCCGGCAACCCGGCGCAGGAGTGGCGGTTCCAGCAGTGACGCAGGACCGCGCCGTCGTGCGCCAACTGCGG
This sequence comes from Kitasatospora sp. NPDC058190, assembly GCF_042883685.1. NCBI lineage: Bacteria > Bacillati > Actinomycetota > Actinomycetes > Kitasatosporales > Streptomycetaceae > Kitasatospora > Kitasatospora sp. NPDC058190. The sequence continues at coordinate 35,525 of NZ_JBHVVI010000055.1, read as the reverse complement.
TATGCCGTACGGTAGTCGGGCGATTACTCGACTGTTGCCCGAGGGGCAGGGCCGGCGATGCCCGCGGTAGCAGACGCCCGCTCACCGGGGCAAGGGGAGCCGGTGGCGAGACCTCGCCACCCGGTGGTCAAGGATATGTATGGAAACATCTACACACTTGTAAAAGTCGACCGGTCGATGATTGAAAATGATCACTTGGCTCGCGTTTGACGATCGGTTGGCCTTCGGCGCAGGCGGTCGGCCGTTGTTCGGGTCGGAACCCATCATTCGGTGGGGTGAATTGCCCCGATTTGACTGCCACTTGACCTGCTTTACCAACTGGCGGGACCTGGCCAATAACTGAGGCAGACCTGTCATTTCACCTGCTGGATTGTCATGCTTCTGGTCATCCCCCAGCGGTAGCCCCCACCCCCACCCCTCGGTGGCGAGCCGCTCGACCGCACGGGGTTTCAGCACGTCAGCGCCCGTTCCGCCCCACAGGTGCCGACCCCGGCCCCCGGGACGCGGTGCGACCGCGCCCACACGCGGTTTCCCGGAAGGACTCGTACGTGAAGCGAAAGCTCGCAGCTGTCGCCGTTCTGTCGGCCACGGCCATGTTGACCGGTGTGATCCAGGTGAGCACCTCCGTCGCCCAGGCGTCGCCGGCTGCCCCGTCGCTCCAGGCCCAGGCTGCCCAGCAGCGCGCCACCGTCCTCGCGGTGGCGAACGGCCAGTCCGGCCCGATCGCCAAGGCGCTCGCGCTCGGAGAGCAGGAGAAGCTGGTCGCGAAGGACGCCATCGTCGACAAGGACGGCACCCGGCACCTGCGCTTCGAGCGCACCTACGCCGGCCTGCCGGTGATCGGCGGTGACCTGATCGTCCACCAGAAGGCGGACGGCGGCGTGAAGTCGGTCAACAAGGCGGTCTCCGCCCAGATCACGCTGCCGAGCCTGACCCCGCAGATCCCCGCGGACAAGGCCGCCGACCAGGCCACCGGCGCGGTCAAGGCCACCGTCGGCGTCACCGTCGACTCCGACGAGGCCCCGATCTCCGACGTCCACCAGACCGGCAAGCCCGAGCTGGTCGTCTGGGCCACCGACGGCAACCCGCGCCTGGCGTACCGGACCACGGTCGAGGGCATGCGATCCGACGGCACCCCGAGCAGCCAGATCCTGATCACCGACGCCGCCAGCGGTCAGGTCCTCTCCACGCACGAGAAGATCGAGACCGCGGCCGGCACCGGCAACGGCGTCTTCGTCGGCCAGGTCCAGCTCAACACCAACCAGAACGGCTCGCAGTTCGAGCTCAAGGACACCAGCCGCGGCGGCCAGTCCACCACCGACATGAGCAACGGGACCACGGGCAGCGGTTCGTTGTTCGCCAACACCAGCAACAGCTTCGGTGACGGCACCGCGTCCAACCGTGAATCCGCCGCTGTGGACGCCCAGTTCGGTGCCGCCACCACCTGGGACTTCTACAAGAGCACCTTCAACCGCAACGGCATCCGCAACGACGGCGTCGGCGCCCTCAGCCGGGTGCACTACGGCTCCAACTACGTGAACGCGTTCTGGAGCGACGACTGCTTCTGCATGTCCTACGGTGACGGCAACGGCGACGCCGCCCCGCTGACCGAGATCGACGTGGCCGGCCACGAGATGACCCACGGCGTCACCGCCGCGACGGCCGCGCTCAACTACTCGGGTGAGTCCGGCGGCCTCAACGAGGCCACCTCGGACATCATGGGCACCATGGTCGAGTGGTACGCCAACCTGCCTTCGAACCCGCCGAACTACTGGATCGGCGAGCTGATCAACCTGCGCGGCGACGGCAGCCCGCTGCGCTACATGGACCAGCCGAGCAAGGACGGCCAGTCCGCCGACAGCTGGGACCCGAACGTCGGCAACCTGGACGTGCACTACTCGTCCGGTGTGGCGAACCACTTCTTCTACCTGCTGTCCGAGGGCAGCGGCGCGAAGACGATCAACGGGTTCAACTACAACAGCCCGACGGCGGACGGTTCGACGCTCGCGGGCATCGGCCGGGACAAGGCCGCGCAGATCTGGTACCGCGCACTGACCACGTACTTCACGTCCACCACGGACTACGCGGGCGCGCGTGCGGCGACCCTCAGCGCGGCCTCGGACCTGTACGGCGCGAACAGCACGGAGTACAACGCGGTCGCGGCCACCTGGACCGCGGTCAACGTCAACTAGTTCGGGCCTGAGCCGGGTCGGGCCTGAGTTGGGCAGGACCGACCCGGGGCACGTCCGAGTGGCCCGGCCGCGGGTGGGTGCCCGCCGGCCGGGTTGACGGCAGGGGCGACGGTGCGCGGACCACCGTCGTCCCCGCCGTCGCGTCTTCAGGTGGTCCGTGTCCTGGTGCTCCGGTTCGCACGGCTCGGGCGAGGTCCTGGGCCACCTCCCACACATGGCCGGCCGGGTCGGCGAAGGCCGCCGTCCACCGGCCCCACGGCCGGTCCACCGGACCGTTCAGCAACGCGACGCCGAGCTCGGCCAGTTGGGCGCAGACCGCATCCACGTCCGGGACCCGGACGGTGAGCAGCGCCCGCACCCCCGTGGCGGGCGCCGCCACCGGCGCGGGCGTGACCAGCTCCGGCGCCTGCTCCGCCGCCAGCAGGTTCACCAGCAGGTTCCGCAGCCGGACGACCGCCGAGGCGTCGTCCTCGTAGACCACCGGGAGGCCGAAGACCTCCCGGTAGAAGGCCTTCGCGGCGGGGACGTCCGCCACGAAGAGCGTGATGACTTCCAGTTCGTCCAGTTCCGTGTCCATGGCCACCCTCCGGACTGTCATGTGCGTAGGTGTCATGCGTGACTGACAGTCAGTGCGCCAGTGCGCCAGTGCGCCAGTGCGCCAGTGCGCCAGTGCGCCAGTGCGCCAGTGCGTCAGCTCGTTGCGCCGGTGTGCCGCTCCTGGGCGGCGAGGACGGCGTCGCCGTGGTCGGCGGCCCAGGCGCCGAGGGCGCGGATCGGGCCGATCAGGGCGGCGCCCGCCTCGGTGAGCGAGTAGTCGACCCGGGGTGGGGCCTCCGCGTAACGGCGGTGCTCCACCAGCCCGTTGCACTCCAAGCGGCGCAGCGTCTCGTTGAGCACCTTGGGGCTGATCCCGCCGATCCGGTCGAGCAGGGCCCGGGGGCGCATCGGCCCACGCTCACCGAGGACGTACACCACCACGCTGTCCCAGCGATTGGCGATCACCTCGAAGGCCAGCCGGGCTCGGCAGTCCGCGGCGAACACGCCGCCGTCGAGGTCGTCGACCGTCCCGTCCCCGGTGTCCCCTTCGCTCCTCATGTGCTCATCCTGCCCGACCCGTTGCGTACCGGGCGGTGTGCATCGGCCCGGCTAGCGTCCGGGGCACGGCGGTACGCGGAGGGCGGCCGCCGGTGACGGGCAGGACGACGCGAGGAGTGGACCATGCGGATCGGCATTCTCGGTACGGGCGCCATGGCGACGGCGCTGGGCGGGGCCTGGGTTCGGGCCGGACACGAGGTTCTGGTGGGCGGGCGGGACGAGGCCGCGGCTCGGCAGGTCGCTGCATCGATCGGGGCGTCGGGCGGTGGCGGGCCGGCGGAGGCGGCTCGGTTCGGGCAGGCCGTGCTGGTCGCGGTGCCGGCGGAGGCGGCGCTGTCGTTGGTCGCGCCGCTGGCGGGCGAACTGGCCGGACGGACCCTGCTGGACTGCACGGTGCCGATGGCCCCCGGAGTGCACGGGCCGGCGCTGACCACGGCGGCCGGTGACTCGGTGGCCCGGCGGCTGGCCGCGGTGGCGCCGGACGCCCGGGTGGCCAAGGTGTTCGGGATCTGCCACGAGAGCATCTGGACGATGCCGCGGCCGGGCTTCGAGGGTGCGCCGCTCGGCGTTCCGTACTGCGCGGACGGTCCGGAGACCGGTGCGGTGGTGGCCGGGCTGGTGGCCTCGATGGGGTGTACGCCGGTGGACTGCGGCGGGTTGGACCGGGCCGGACTGCTGGAGGCGGCGGCCGTGTTCGCGGTCGGCGTCTGGTGGTCCGGCGGCGAGGCGCGGCACGTCTTCCCGTCGCCGGCCCTGGCACCGGGGGCGCAGGACGATGTCGAGTAGGGGCGGACTGGCGGGCAGGCGGACGGCAGCGCGCGGTTGGCGGCGAACAATCGACAGCTAACAGCTAACAGCTAACAGCTAACAGCTAACAGCTAACAGATGACAGCTGACAGCTAACAGCTAACAGCTAACAGATGACAGCGAACAGCTAACGGATAACAGATTTCAACATCTGTCATCCGTCCGCCGTCACGCCAGATCCCCCCGCATCTGGTCCAGGATCAGCCCCGCCCCCGTGTAACCGATTCCGAGCATCCACAGGTTGTCGTCCACCCGGAACACCCGGCCGTTGCGCACGGCGTCCAGGTTCTTCCACAGCGCACCCTCGGTGATCTTGGCCTGGTCGGACCTGGCCGCGTCCCCGTACACCGCGTAGAAGATGACGTCGGCCGCCGCCTGGTCCACCTGCTCGGGGCTGATCTCCAGCGAGAAGCCGGACTTGTCCTGGTTGGCCGGGCGGCCCAGCCCGAGATCCTTGAACAGCGAGCCGATGAAGGTGTCGTTGAGGTAGAGCCGGGTGGGCGCACCGGCCAGGAAGCGGGCCATCTCGACCCGGATGGCCGCCGCCTTGGCCGGTCCGCCGAGCGCGGTGACCAGGTCCCGCAGCCTGGTCCGGTAGGCGGCGTCCGCCGCCTCGGCCTCCGTTTGGCGGCCCGTCGCCTCGGCGTGCAGCCTGGCGTTCTCCTTCCAGGTCGGCCCGGTGGTCTTGGACAGCACGGTCGGCGCGATCTTGGACAGTTGCTCGTACCGCTTGTCGTCGCGGACCTGGTTGCTGAGGATGAGATCCGGCCGCAGTGCGGCGATCGCCTCCAGGTCGGGCTGGCCGATCGTGCCGACCGCCTTCGTACCGCCCAGCCGTTCGGTCGGCAGGTAGGCCGGGAAGGACGCGCCCTCGCTGACCGTGGTGGCGCCGACCGGGCTGAGCCCGAGAGTGACCAGCGAGTCCAGCGCGTCGGTGTCCAGCGCCACCACCCGGCTCGCCCGGGCCGGTACGGTGCTCTCCCCGCGCGCGTGCTTGACGGTCCGGGTGCCGCCCGAGGCGGACGAGCCGCCGCCCGGCGCGGGGGAGCCGGACCCGCAGGCGGCGAGCGCCAGGCCCGGGGCGAGTCCGACGGCGAGGCCGAGTGCGGCGCGGCGGCTGAGGGGGCGGGTCATCGGCGGCTCCTCCGGCGGGCGGGCTGCTCCACTGCGCCCCGTCCGACGGGCGGGCGAAGCGCGGGAATCCCTGCCCGCCCGGCAGGCCCGCTACGCCTCGGAGCCGTACTCCCGTCGCTGGCGCAGCAGTTCGGCGTACTCGGCCCGCACCCGGCGGTCCATCGCGAGCGTGAACTGCGCGTCGGCGACGGTGCGGGCGAGCGGCCGGACCCGCAGGATGCGCTCGGTGAGCCGGGCCGCCTCGCCGGGCGGCAGCGGCGTCTCGCCGGAGAGCGCGCTGAGCAGGTGGTCGCTGACCACCTCGATGAAGATCTCGGCGATGGCGTCGATGTGCTCCTGGGTGCGCCGGCTGGCGTCCAGTACCGCCGAGAGCGGCACGCCCTCGGCGACCAGTTCGGTGGTGGCGTCCATCAGTCGACGGCTGACGTGAGTGATCCCGTCCTCCTCGACCGTGATGTAGCCCTGGGCGATGGACTCGGCGGTGTTCTCCTCGGTGAGCTGGTCCCCGAAGGCGGTCTTCAGCTCGTCCCAGTCCAGTCGCACCGGGGTCTCGTCCGACCAGGGCGCGACGATCGCCGCCTCCAGCCCGATCAGCTCCGCGACGTCCTGCCCGCTCTCCCCGGCGCCGATCAGTTCGGCGATCCCGCCCAGGGTGTGGCCGCGGTCGAGCAGTTCGCCGATCATCCGCAGCCGGGCCAGGTGCTCCTCGCCGTACCAGGCGATCCGGCCCTCCTTGCGGGGCGGTTGGAGCAGTTTGCGCTCGCGGTAGAAGCGCAGGGTGCGGGTGGTGATCCCGGCCGCCTCGGCCAGTTCCTCCACCCGGTACTCGCGCTTTTTGTCGTCCGCAGCAGCTCTGACCTTGTCCACGGCGATCAGCATAGGTCCGTGGCGTCGGCTGGGGTGCCTTCGGGAACTTCCGGTGAATCGGGGCTGTCGGGCTTCTTCCATCCGGTGTCAGCAAGGACTACCCTGCCAACCATGCCAGTGATTACTGGCGTGATTTGCAGGGTCCCGGAGGCGAGCCCCCGGGAGGTTTCGGGGCGGACGGCCCCGGGAAAGCGCGACGATCACCGCCCCACCCCCAGGAGGTTGCCGCATGGCATCCAGCAGCAAGCGCCCCCGCACCGGCGCGTCCGCAGCGACCGACACCACTGCTGCGCGGGAGACCGTCCCGCACGTCCGGGTGGCGGTGATCGGCTCCGGATTCGGCGGCCTCGGCGCCGCGGTCCGGCTGCGCCGCGCCGGGATCACCGACTTCGTCGTCCTGGAGCGCGCGGACTCCGTCGGCGGCACCTGGCGCGACAACAGCTACCCCGGCTGCGCCTGCGACGTGCCCTCGCACCTCTACTCCTTCTCCTTCGCGCCCAACCCCGACTGGCCGCGCAGCTTCTCCGGCCAGCCGGACATCCGCGCCTACCTGGAGAAGGTCGCCACCGTCTTCGGTCTCCGCCCCCACCTGCGCTTCAACACCGAGGTGCTGGAGGCGCGTTGGGAGAGCGAGCAGACCCGCTGGCGGATCACCACCTCGGCCGGCCAGTGGACCGCCGACGCCGTCGTCTCCGCCGCCGGACCGCTCGCCGACCCGCAGATCCCCGACCTGCCCGGCCTCGGCGGCTTCCCCGGCGAGGTGTTCCACTCCTCCCGCTGGGACCACGGCTACGACCTGACCGGCAAGCGCGTCGCGATGGTCGGCACCGGCGCCTCGGCCGCCCAGATCATCCCGTCGATCCAGCCCGAGATCGGCAAGCTCACCGTCTTCCAGCGCACCCCGGCCTGGGTGCTGCCGCGCCGCGACCGGGAGATCAGCCAGCTGGAGAAGTGGCTGCACGGCCGCCTTCCGGTCACCGCCAAGATCCGCCGGGGCACGCTCTTCGCGCTGCGCGAGCTCCAGGTGGACGCCTTCGTGCGCCGCCCCGGACTGCTGCGCGTGGTCCAGCAACTCGCCGAACGCCACATCGCCCAGGGCGTCGCCGACCCGACACTGCGCGCCAAGCTCACCCCGGACTACCGGATCGGCTGCAAGCGCATCCTGCTGAGCAACACCTACTACCCGGCGCTCACCGCCGCCAACACCGAGGTCGTCTCCTCCGGCCTGCGCGAAGTGCGCGGCTCCACCCTGGTGGCCGCCGACGGCAGCGAGCACGAGGTGGACGCGATCGTCTTCGGTACCGGCTTCCATGTCACCGACATGCCCATCGGCTCCCGGGTGTTCGGCGTGAACGGGACCAGCCTCGCGGAGGAGTGGAAGGACGGCATGGAGGCGCTGCGCGGCTCCACCGTGCGCGGCTTCCCCAACCTGTTCTTCGTGATCGGCCCCAACACCGGTCTCGGCAACAGCTCGATGATCCTCATGATCGAGTCCCAACTGAACTACCTGATCGACGCGTTGACCACGCTCGAGTCGGTCGGCGCCACCGCGATGCAGCCCACCGTCCGGGCCCAGCGGCAGTGGAACCTCGAACTGCAGCACCGGATGGACCGCACGGTCTGGACCACCGGCGGCTGCCGCAGCTGGTACCTGGACCCGAGCGGCAAGAACACCGTGCTCTGGCCCGGCTCCACGACGTCCTTCCGTCGGGCCACCCGCAAGGTCGACCTCGGCGAGTACGAGCTGATCATGCGCGCCGCGCCCCCCAGCGCCCGTACCACCACCGCCCAGGAGGTTTCCGCATGAGCGAGCGAAGTGAGCGAATCATGAAGGGGTGCGCGTTGTGCGAAGCGACTGTAGAGCGAAGCGAGGTGGGCGCATGAGCTCCGTCGAGTTGCCCGTCGAGTACGTGCCGCTCGTGCCCGTCGAAGAGCTGAGCGTCCGCTCGGCCGACGGCATCCGGCTGCACGTCGAGGTGCACGGCCAGCCGGGCGCGCCCACCGTGGTGCTCTCCCACGGCTGGACCTGCTCGACCGCCTTCTGGGCCCCGGTGATCCGCGAACTCTCGGACCGCTACCGGGTGGTGGCCTACGACCAGCGTGGCCACGGACACAGCGAGATCCCGCCGAGCCGGGTCCGCTACTCGACCCGGGCGCTCGCCGAGGACCTCGCCGCCGTGCTCGCGCGGACCGTTCCGGCAGGGGAGCGGGCGGTGGTGGCAGGGCACAGCATGGGCGGGATGACCATCATGGCCGCCGGCGGGCGCCCCGACGTCGCCGAGCGGACCGCCGCCAACGTGCTGATCTCCACCGGCCCGGCCGAACTGGTCGCCGAACTCACCGTCCTGCCGGAAGCCGTACGTTCCCCGGGCCTGAGGCGCTTCCTGCACCGGAGGCTGCTGCTCTCCCGGATGCCGCTCGGGCCGGTCACGCCGGTCAGCCGCGCCGCGCTCAAGTACGCCACCATGGGGCCGGGTTCGCCGGCCGGGCAGGTCGAGGCGACGGCCCGGATCGTGCACGCCTGCCCGACTGCGGTCCGCGCCAACTGGGCCGGGGTGCTCGGCCGGCTGGACGTGCGCGCCGGGCTCGGCCGGATCGCCGCGCCCACCGCCGTGGTGGTCGGCACCGCGGACCGGCTGACCCCGCCGGTGCACGCCCACCGGATGGTCGCCGAACTCGCCGACCCGCAGGGGCTGTTGCTGCTTCCCGGGGTCGGACACATGTCGCCGCTGGAGCGGCCGGTGGAGGTCGCCGCGGAGATCCACCGGATGGCCGCCACACACCTGGCCGCCGAGGCCCCCGCTGCCGTTGCCGCCGCTGCTTTCGCCGCTTCGGCCGCTTCGGCCGCTTCCGCTGCCGAGAGGACCACCGTCGCATGAACGCCATCCCGCCGTTGTCCGCGCAGGTCGTGGTGGTCACCGGGGCCGCCCGCGGGGTCGGCGCCTCACTGGCCCGAAAGCTGGCCCGGCGCGGCGCCAAGGTCGCGCTGCTCGGGCTGGAGCCGGAGGAGCTGAAGGCCGTCGCGGCGCAGTGCGGTGCGGCCGCCACTTCGTGGGAGGTGGACGTCACCGATCTGGAGGCGCTCAACGACACCGCCCGCCGGATCAAGGAGCACTACGGGCGGATCGACACCGTGGTGGCCAACGCCGGCATCGCCATCGGCGGACCGCTGGCCGACAGCGACCACCGGGCCTTCAGCCGGGTCATCGAGGTCAACCTGCTCGGCAGCGTCGCCACCGCGCGGGCCTTCCTGCCGGCGCTGACCGAGAGCCGCGGGTACCTGCTGCAGATCGCCTCGCTCGCCGCGCTGACGCCCGCGCCGCTGATGAGCGCGTACTGCGCCAGCAAGTCCGGAGTGGAGGCCTTCGCCCACTCGCTCCGCGCCGAGGTCGCCTACCAGGGCGTCAAGGTCGGTGTGGGGTACCTGAGTTGGACCGACACCGACATGGTGCGCGGCGCCGACCAGGACGCCGTGCTGAAGCAGATGCGCGGCCAACTGCCGTGGCCGGCCAACAAGACGTACCCGCTGGAGCCCGCGGTGGACCGGATCGTCGCCGGGATCGCCCGCCGCTCCGCCCACGTCTACGCCCAGGCCTGGCTGCGCGGCATGCAGCCGGTGCGCTGGCTGCTGCCGAGCCTGATCGCGGTGGTCGGCTCCCGCGACGTGGCCAAGCTCGCCCCGCAGCTCGCCGCCACCGCCGCCTCCCGCCTGCGCGCCGTCGGGGCCGGCGGCGCCGCGGACACGGCGGCGCGAGGGAACCGGGCGGGGGCGGACGGCTGACCAGTGGCGGATGACGGATGACAGGCGACTGCTGACAGCTATCAGCTGACAGATTTCAAAATCTGTCAGCTGATAGCTGTTAGCTGTTACCAGTGACCTGTCAGCCGTCATCCGTCAGCCGCAATCCCCGCCAGCACCCCCAACGCCCGCGCCAGCACCCGCAGCGGCGGCGAAGCCAGCCCGACCCGGACCGCCGACGGCGTGCTCCGCGGGTCGACCGCGAACGCGGCCGCGGGCGTCACCGAGATCCCCGCCCGCGCCGCCGCCGCGACGAAGGTCTCCGCCCGCCAGGCCCCGGGCAGCTCCCACCACAGGTAGTACGAGCACGGGTCCGCCCGCAGCCGCTGCCCCGCGAGCACCTCCCGCGCCAGCTCCTGCCGCGCGGCCGCGTCCGCGCGCTTCGCCGCCTCGACCGCCGCCAGCGTCCCGTCCCCGATCCACCGCACCGCCGCCTCCAGTGCGAAGCCGCTCGGTGCCCAACCGCCCGCCCGCAACGCGCCCGCCACCCGCTCGCGCAGCCCGTCCGGGACGACCGCGAACCCGCTGGTCAGTCCCGGGGCGAGCCGCTTCGACAGGCTGTCGACCAGAACGGTCCGCTCCGGAGCCAGCGCGGCGAGCGGCGCCAGCTCGGGCCGCAGGAAGGACCAGATCGAGTCCTCCACCACCGGCAGGTCCAGCCGTCGCAGCTCCCCGGCCAGCGTGACCGCCCGCTCGTGCGGCAGGCTCGCCCCGGTCGGGTTCTGCAGCCGCGGCTGGACGTACACCGCGCGCAGCGGCGCCGTACGGTGGGCGGCTGCCACGGCGTCGGGCAGCAGCCCGTGCTCGTCCACCGCCAGCGGCACCAGCCGGATGCCCAGCCGCTCGGCCACCGCCTTGACCACCGGATAGGTCAGCGCCTCCACGCCCAGCCGCTGCCCCGGCGGCACCAGGGCGGACAGCGCCCCCGCCATGACCTGCCGCCCGTTGCCCGCGAACAGCAGGTGCGCCGGGTCGACCTCCCAGGCGCCCGACGACAGCAGCCCCGCGAAGGCCCGCCGCGCCGCGCCCGTCCCGGCCGCGCCGACCGGCCGCAGCGCCTCGCCCAGCGCGTCCACCCGCAGCAGCGGCGCCAGCCCCTCGGCCAGCAGCTCGGCCTGCCCGGGCGCGGTGGGGTAGTTGAGTTCCAGGTCGACGGGCGCGGCGGCGGGCTCGGCGAGCGCGACCCGTCCGTCGTCCGCACCCAGCCCGGCCCGTACGAAGGTGCCCCGGCCGACTTCCCCGACGGTCAGCCCGCGCCGGACCAGCTCGCGGTAGACCCGGGTCGCCGTCGAGTTGGCGATGCCGCGGGCGCGGGCGAAGGCGCGCTGGGTGGGCAGTTGCTGGCCGGGCCGCAGCCGTCCGTCCGCGATCTCGGCGGCGATCCCGTCCGCGATCAGGCGGTAGTCGTCCATCGGCGTCCAGCCCTTCGTCCCAGGTCACGGCACATTGCACCGAGCGCAAAGTCATCATTGCATCGAGCTCGCTCCGCACCCTAGCCTCCTCACATGAGCGAGTTGGACGCGTTGATATCCGCCGTGGACGGCCACGCCGTGCTCGGGATCGCCGCCGTGGCGCTGGGCATGGTGCTGTCGCCGGGGCCGAACATGATCTACCTGGTCTCGCGCTCGATCGCGCAGGGCCGCCGCGCCGGGCTGGTGTCGCTGGCCGGCGTCGCGACCGGCTTCCTGGTCTACCTGGTCGCGGTGACGGCCGGGGTGGCCGCCGTCTTCTCGGTGGTGCCCGCGCTGTACACCGCGATCAAGCTGGCCGGCGCCGGCTACCTGCTCTGGCTGGCGTGGAAGGCGGTCAAGCCGGGCGGCACGGCGGTCTTCGCCCCGCAGCAGCTGCCCCCGGACTCGCCGCGCCGGCTGTTCGCGATGGGTTTCCTGACCTGTCTGCTCAACCCCAAGATCGCCATCATCTACATCTCGCTGCTGCCCCAGTTCGTGGCGCCCGAGCGCGGCCACGTGGCGCTGCAGAGCCTGGTGCTGGGCCTGACCCAGATCGTGATCGCCATCACCGTCAACGGCCTGATCGCGATGAGCGCGGGCAGCATCGCCACCTTCCTCAACCGCCGTCCGATCTGGCTGCGGGTTCAGCGCTACGCCATGGGCACCGTCCTCGGCGGCCTCGCCGTCCACATCGCCGCCGACCGCGCCAAGGCCGTCGCGGCCTGACCCGCCTCCGCGGGGTGCAGCAGGGCGTCGACCCGCGCGGCCACGGCCAGCAGGTCCCGGTCGGCCATCCGCGCTCCGATGAGCTGGACGCCGACGGGCGCCGACCCGGTGACCGGGAGGGGGAGCGTCACCGACGGCAGGCCCGCGGTGGCGGCGGGGGACGTGTTGCGGATCAGGGTGAGGAACGTGGGGACGCCCCGACCGTTGAGAGGGAGGGCCTCCTCGTACCGGTGGAGCGGCCGGGCGCACACCGGGACGGTGGGACTCAGGACCGCGTCCAGGCCGTTCGCGGTGAACAGGTCGTCGTAGGCGGCCTGCATCGCCCGGCGCTCCGCGAGGGCTCCGCGCAGGGCGGCGGCCCCCGGGTACCCGGGGGCGGTGGGCAACGCGGTGGCCTTGAGCAACTCCGCGATGACCGGGTCGCCGACCGCGTCGAGGACGTCGGCGGGGGTGAGCCCGGTGCGGTGCTCGTCGAGGTAGCGTCCGAGGGCGGCGGCGAACTCGCCGAAGACGAGGGGGAATCCGATCCGGGAGTCGTACGCGACCAGGTGCGCCGTGTCCACCGGAGCCCACTGTGTCCGCGCCGCGGTGAGGCAGCCGAGGGCCGCCTCCCAGGCGGTTCGGACCGGGCCCTCCAGGTCCTCGGTGAACACGTGCCGCGGCAGGCCCAGCCGGAGCGGGCGTCCCGACTCCCGGGGGCTTGCGCTTCCAGCGCGGCTTCCAGTTCCGGCAGAGCCTCCGGTCTCCCCGGTCACGAGGGCGTCCAGCGCGATGAGGCGGTCCAGGGTGCGGGCCAGCGGTCCGGGGGTGTCCCGGGTGGTCGACAGCGGAGTGACACCTGCCGAGGGGTAGCGCCCGGCGCTGGGGCGCAGGCCGTAGATCCCGTTGAGCGCGGCGGGGATGGTGACGGAACCGCCGGTGTCGGTGCCGAGTCCGGCGTCGGTGATGCCGGCGGCCACCGCGGCAGCCGTACCGCCGCTGCTGCCACCCGCGAACAGGGCCGGGTCGGTGGCGTTGCCGACGGCGCCGAAGCTGTGGTTGCACGAGGTGGCTCCCAGGGAGAGCTCGTGCATGTTCGTCTTGCCCAGCACGATCGCCCCGGACGAACGCAGCGCCCTGACGACGGGCGCGTCGGCGCCGGGGGCGAAGCCGGCGAGCGCGGGGGTGCCCGCGGTGTTGGGCAGGCCCGCGACATGGATGTTGTCCTTGATGACGACGCACCAGGGTGTTTCGCCGCCCCGGGCGTCACGGCGGGCCGCCTCCGCGAGCGCCCTCTCGGCGTCCAGCGTGATGAACGCGTTGAGGTGCCCGACAGCGGCGGCCCGGTCGATTGCGGCCGACACGACCTCGTGCGCGAGGCCGCGTCCCGCGGTTTCCGGTCCGGCCATGGGGGTCGGCTCCTTCTCGGGCAGGTCCGTGGGCGGGTCGGACACGGCGGTCTCATCCTCCACCGTCAGGCTCGCGAGTGTCTCGGCCTCGGTGAGCGCCGGGCTGCGCGCCGCCGGAGCGCTCGGGCCGGAACCGAGTTGTCGTCAGATGCCTGTCCTCGCCCGGATCTCATCACCCGGCCGGGCTCTTCCCCTGTCCGACACCGCGGGTGCGACCGACCGCCTGCATCCGCGGCCCGTCGAGCAGGGCCGTTGCCCTGGGTGTGGGCTCGGCTGCGGCGAGTCGGTACGGTCGGGGGTATGACAACAGCCTTGATCACCGGCGCGACCGCCGGCATCGGAGCCGCCTTCGCCCGCCGGCTCGCCCGCAGCGGTTACCAGCTCGTCCTGGTGGCCCGGGACACCGAGCGCCTGGAGCGCGCGAGCGCCGACCTGCACGCCGAGTACGGCATCGAGGCGGAGGTGCTGCGCGCCGACCTCGCGACCGACGAGGGCATCGCCGCCGTCGAGGCCCGGCTCGGCGATGCCGAGCGTCCGGTGGACCTGCTGATCAACAACGCCGGATTCGGCAACAAGGGCGCCTTCGGCGCCGTCCCGCTCCAGGCCGAGCTGGACATGGTGAAGGTGCACATCGAGGCGATCCTGCGGCTGACCACGGCGGCCCTGCCGGGGATGCGCGAGCGCGGCCGGGGCGCGATCGTCAACGTCGCCTCGGTGGCGGCCTTCCTGCCGCGCGGCACGTACGGGGCGAGCAAGGCGTGGGTGGTGAGCTTCACCCAGGGCGTGCTGCGCGACCTCGGCGGTACGGGCGTGCGGATGATGGCGCTGTGCCCGGGCTTCACCCGGACGGAGTTCCACGAGCGGGCCGGCATGGGCACCGGCAACATCCCGTCCTGGTCCTGGCTCTCGGCCGAGCGGGTGGTGGCGGAGGCGATGCGCGACCTGGCGCGCGGCAAGTCGTTGTCCGTGCCGGGCAAGCGGTACAAGGCGGCGGTGGCCATCGCCCGGATGCTGCCCTCCGGCAAGCTCGGCGGCCTGTCCTCGAAGGCGGCGCGCACCTACCGGACGAACTGAGGCGCGCGGCGGTCGGGCGGGGTGCGGTGGCGGGCCGGCGGGCCAGGAATAGAGTTGCACTCACTATTAGCTTGCCTAACTATGAGCTACTCTCGCTATGCTGGCATCCACCCGACCGCCATGCCCGCAACCATGCTCGCCGCCATGCCCGCCGCCGCGCCCGTCGCGCGTCCGACCCAGGGAGGCCCGTCCTTGAGGCCCGCCGCCATCGACTGGACCCCGCCCGAGCGCGCCGAGGGCGAGTCCCGCCCGCCCGCCGAGTGGCGGCGGATCCTCGCGCTGTTCCGCCCGTACCGCGGCCGCCTCGCCACGGTCGGGCTGCTGGTGGCCGCCTCCGCCGTGGTCTCCGTCGTCTCGCCGTTCCTGCTCAGGGCCGTCCTGGACACCGCCATCCCGCAGGGCCGCACCGGGCTGCTCAGCCTGCTCGCGCTCGGGATGATCCTCACGGCCGTGGTGAACAGCATCTTCAACGTGCTGCAGACCCTGATCTCCACCACCGTCGGCCAACGCGTCATGCACGACCTGCGCACCTCCGTCTACGGCCACCTGCAGCGGCAGTCGCTCGCCTTCTTCACCCGCACCCGCACCGGCGAGGTGCAGTCCCGGATCGCCAACGACATCGGCGGCATGCAGTCCACGGTGACCTCCACCGCGACCAGCCTGGTCTCCAACCTCACCGCGGTGATCGCCTCGATCGTCGCCATGGTCGCCCTGGACTGGCGACTGACCGTCGTCTCGCTGCTCCTGCTCCCGGTGTTCGTCTGGATCAGCCGGCGGGTCGGCCAGGAACGCAAGAAGATCACCACCGAGCGGCAGAAGCAGCTGGCCGCGATGAGCTCGGCGGTCCAGGAGTCGCTGTCGGTCAGCGGCATCCTGCTCGGCCGCACCATGGGCCGTTCCGACTCGCTCGCGCGGGAGTTCACCGGGCAGTCCGACCAGCTCGCCGACCTGGAGGTGCGGGCCAGCATGGCCGGGCGCTGGCGGATGAACACCATCCAGATCGTGATGGCCGCGATGCCCGCGCTGATCTACTGGGCGGCCGGACTGACCTCCGCCGCCGGTGCGCCGATCGTCTCGGTCGGCACCCTGGTCGCCTTCGTCACGCTCCAGCAGGGCATGTTCCGCCCGACCGTCAGCCTGCTCTCCACCGGCGTGGACGTGCAGACCTCGCTCGCGCTCTTCCAGCGCATCTTCGAGTACCTCGACCTGCCGGTGGAGATCGACGAGCCGGCGCACCCGGTCACCCTGACCGACATCCGCGGCGAGGTCCGCTTCGAGGCCGTCGACTTCCGCTACGACCCCGGGCAGGAGCGCCCGACCCTGGCCGGCGTCGAGCTCAAGGTCCCGGCCGGAAGCTCACTGGCCGTGGTCGGTGAGACCGGCTCGGGCAAGACCACCCTCAGCTACCTGGTGCCGCGGCTGTACGACGTCACCGGCGGCCGGGTCACCCTGGACGGCGTGGACGTGCGCGAGCTGTCCTTCGACACCCTGGCGCGCGCGGTCGGCGTGGTCTCCCAGGAGACCTACCTCTTCCACGCCTCGGTCGCCGAGAACCTGCGCTTCGCCAAGCCCGGGGCCAGCGACGCCGAACTGGTCGAGGCCGCCCGGGCCGCGCAGATCCACGAGACCATCGCCGCCCTCCCGGACGGCTACGACACCCTGGTCGGCGAACGCGGCTACCGCTTCTCCGGCGGCGAGAAGCAGCGCCTCGCGCTCGCCCGCACCATCCTGCGCAACCCGCCGGTGCTGATCCTTGACGAGGCCACCAGCGCGCTCGACAACCGCACCGAACACGCCGTCCAGCAGGCCGTCGACACCCTGGCCGCCGGCCGCACCACCATCACCATCGCGCACCGGCTCTCCACCGTCCGCTCCGCCGACCAGATCGCCGTGCTCGACCACGGCGAGGTGGTCGAACTCGGCAGCCACGAGGAGCTGGTGGAGCTGGACGGCCGGTACGCGGCGCTGCTGCGCCGGGAGGCGCCGGAGGCAGCGGCCCTGTCGGACGCCGCCCTCGGGCACGCGTGAGGCGAGTGGGCGGCGGTCAGGCCGCCTTCGGCACCTCGTTGTAGCTCTCCACGACCTCCTGGCCGGACAGCCGCTGGATCGCCGCCATCACCTCGTCGGTCACCTGCCGACGGGCCTTCAGCGAGCGGGCCTGCCCGTGCAGCTGGTCGAAGTGCAGCGGCTCGCCGAAGCGGACCGTCACCTTCTTGATCCGCGGGACCCGCTTGCCCACCGGCAGGATCTGCTCCGGTCCCTCCAGGGCCACCGGCACGACCGGCACGCCCGCGGTCAGCGCGAGCCAGGCGACGCCCGTCTTGCCCCGGTAGAGCCGGCCGTCCAGCGACCGGGTGCCCTCGGGGTAGATGCCGAAGGCCTTGCCGTCCTCCAGGATCTCCAGCGCCGACTCCAGCGAGGCCTGAGCGGAGCGGTAGGTGCCGCGCTCGACCGGCACCGCGCCGATCGACTCGAAGAAGCCCTTGGAGATGCGGCCCTTGAGGCCCGGTGCGGTCCAGTACTCGGCCTTGGCGAGGAAGTGCACCCGGCGCGGGGCGGTCAGCGGGATCACCACGCTGTCGATGAAGGACAGGTGGTTGCTGGCCAGGATCACCCCGCCCTTGCGCGGCACGTTCTCGGCACCCTCGATGACCGGGCGCCAGATCCCCCGCGACACGGGTTTCAGCACCAGCCTGGTGACGAGATCGAGCATGTTCCCTCCCTGGACGAACGACCGCCCGGGAGGAGCCCGGGCCAGCAATCAGACCCGCAGACTACGACACCCACCCCCGCGCCCGTCCACTCCCGGCCACCGTGGCGCCCACCACGGCCGGGTAGTGTACGGCCGTCCGAACCGAGCACAACCCCGCAGTACCCAGGAGGGAACGATGGAGAGCATCGAGGCCATCAAGGAGATGTTCGACCGCATCGACCAGAACGGCGATGGCAAGATCACCCCGGCCGAGTACGCGCTGGCCGCCAACGAGATGGGCGACCACGGCGTCACGCTCTCGATGGCGGAGGCGCTGATCCACGCGATGGACACCCGTCACCAGGGCTACCTGGACTTCGAGGAGTTCCTGGCCGCCCGCCAGCGCTGAAGTCGCACCGACGGGGCCGGTCGTCGTACCGGCGGCACCGGCCCCGCCCGGAGCTCCGCCGGCCTTCCCGGGCCGGCTCCTCGGGGAGCAGCCCGGACCAGCCCCTGCCGGGCCCGCTCCCCGCGGGTCAGCCCTTGACCGGGAACACCCGGCGCACCACCCGCTCCGCCGCGCCGCCGTCGTCCCAGACGCAGAACGTGGCCCGGAACCGCGCCCGCGCCGCCGGCTCCGGATCGCCCGCCCGCAGCGCCCTCGCCAGCCCGTCCACGTCCACCGTGACCGCGCCCGGCGGCTCCTCGAACAGGTCGAAGTACACGCCGCGCTCGCGCCGGTACTCCTCCCAGTCCGGCGCGAAGACGACCACCGGCCGGTCCAGCACCGCGTAGTCGAACATCATCGACGAGTAGTCCGTCACCAGCGCGTCCGCCGCCAGGTAGAGGTCCTCCACCGTCGGGTGCGCCGAGACGTCCACGATCTCCGCCGCGTCCTCACCGGCCGTCAGATCGCCCGGGCCGCCGACGTGGAAGTAGTGGGTGCGCACCAGCAGCGTGAACCGCGGGCCCAGGCGCCGGGCCAGCTCCGCCACGTCCACCAGCGGCACGTAGCCGCCCTTGCCGCCGCGGTGGGTCGGCGCGTACAGCACGGCCGTGGTGCCGGGCCGCAGACCGAACCGCTCGCGCATCGCCCGGACTTCCTCCGGGGTGGTGTTGGCCAGCCGGTCGTTGCGCGGGTAGCCGGTGTCCAGCATCTCGTACCGGCCGGGGAAGGCCCGGGCGAAGTGCTCGCTGGTGTGCGGGTTGGAGGAGACCAGGAAGTCCCAGCGGTCGACGGCCTCCTGGAGCCGGTCGAAGTCCATCCCCTCGGCCGCCTCCGGGCGGTCGCGCAGGTCCATGCCCATCGCCTTGAGCGGGGTTCCGTGCTGGGTCTGGACGTGCACCGTCCCCGGCCGCTTCACCATCGTCCGCGGGAAGTTGACGTTGTTCACGAAGTACTTGGCGGTCGCCATCGCCTTGAGGTAGGCGGGGGTGTTGACGATCACGTACGGCACCCCGGGCGGCATGGTTGCGGCCTGCGTGCGGTTCTCCACCACCCACACGCCCCGGATCTGCGGGGCGAGTTCCTTCGCCTTCTCGTAGATCGCCGCCGGGCTGCAGGCGTAACCCCGGTGCCAGTACGCGGCGTAGACCGCCAGGTGCTCGTCCAGCGGGAGGCGGCGGAACGCGTTGTACGCGGTGAACCGGGCGCCGCTGCGCACGCCCTTCTTCACCGCGGGTGCCACCGCCCGTGCCCCGCGCTTGAGTCCGCGCGGCAGCCGGCCGGTGCGGCGCAGCTCCGCGTACGCGATCCGGGCGCCGCGGGCGGCCAGCCGGTACTGCACGCCGCGCACCCCGCCGGGGAAGCGGTAGCCGGCCGGGCGGTGGCGTTCGAAGTGGTCGGAGATCCGGTGGAAGAAGTCCTTGCGCCGGTCGGTGGGGACGAGCCCCGGGGTGTCGTAGACGTTCAGCGCCTGGCGCAGGGTCCGGTCGAAGACCAGGGTGCGCAGCGACTCCGGGACGGGCCGGCCGGGACGGTCCGGGCGGTCCAGGAAGGTGAAGATCGCGTCGTACTGGGCGAACACGTCGGCGTGCTTGGGGGAGGCGGTGGCGGTGATCGCGCCGTCCCGGCCGCGCCGGTAGAAGTAGCAGGGGCGGTCGAGGTAGCGCAGCCGCCCGGCGGCCAGCAGTGCGGGGTAGGTGACCGAGATGTCCTCGTAGTAGCCGCGGCCGAAGGCGACGTCCAGGCCCTCCAGGAAGGCGCGGCGGAAGACCTTGTTCCACACCGACATCACGGTTTGGAACAGCGCCGGGTGCTCGGCCACGGTGCAGCCCTCGACCAGCGGGGAACCGACCAGGACGTGCCGCCAGGGGTTGGGCTCGGTCTCGCCGTCCGGGTAGACGTGGGTGAAGTCGGTGAGCAGTACGTCGACGGGGGTCTCCCGGCGGAGCTCCTGCTCCAGCTCGTCCAGGATCACGCCGACGGTCTGCTCGGGCACCCAGTCGTCGCTGTCCACGAACCAGACGTACTCGCCGCGCACCAGCGGCAGCGCGGCGGTCCGGGCGCCGCCGAGGCCCTGGTTCTCGGTGAGGTGCAGGACCCGCAGCCGGGGGTCGCGGGCCGCGTAGGCGTCCAGGATCGCGCCGGAGCCGTCGGGGGAGAGGTCGTCGACCGCGATCACCTCGAAGCGGGTCTCCGCGGCGTGGGTCTCGCCGAGGATCGAGTCGAGGCAGCGCGGGAGGTACCGCTCCACGCCGTGGACCGGGAGCACGATGCTGAGGAGGAGGGACACGCTGGCCGAGTCTACCGATCCACCGGGCGCGACCTGCGGGGACGTCCGGTCGGCGGTGGGAGGCGGGGGCCGGGCCCGGAACCGCCGGTGCCGGGCCCCGAGCGGGGCGGCACCGGCAGTCTGGTGGCGGCCCGGCCGACCCTCTACGGCCGGCCGCCGGTCCGGGCACCCTGCGAGCCTGGCCACCGCAGCGTCGAGGTGACCGGGCAGTGGCTCGCGGGAACCGGAGCTGATCGAGTCATTTCATCACTCGAACACACGCTTGAGTGCGGTGCGGGCACTGGCGTGTGCATCAGATATTGCTTGGAGGATCGACGCGAGTCAATCCCTCGTATGTGTTCACTTCATGAACCTGGCCGCTGGCGCCGTTCCCGCCGCCGGTGATCGTTTTGTCGACCTGACGGCTGTCCCCTATATGCGGGCGACTCGTCGACATCCGGGGGCGATTCGTCGACACGGGTCGTGGCACCCGTCGGACGCCCCCGTGCGCCCGGCGCATACCGCGCGAACGGGCGCCGGGCCAGTGCCTCCTGGCCCTCCTGACGGACGGCGGGTCGTGCACCACCATTGATGCCTAGTCGTGACCGCACGGGTGGCCCCTGGTGCATCGTCAGTTGACGTCGCACGGTACGGTGGCACAACACCAAGGACGGTTGCGCGAAGGCCGTCTGTCACGGATAGTCTTCGCCTCACGGCCCTGGCGCCTCGTAGGGGTGGGAAAACTGATGGAACACATGCAAGTGCGGACTCGGCCCCGTGTGCCGGCGATCCAGTGCGGTGTCGGCGCGACCGGCCGCAGGATCGACCGACACCTGGCCGTGCTCGGCGCGCCCGCACTCTCGGCGGTGGACACCGCCGAGGCGCTCGGGCTGATAAGGGAGCTGACGCCGCGCGGCGCAGACGCCCCGGCGGCGGCCCGTCGTCGCCACACCCGGGTCTCGCTGCTGGCGCCGTTGCGGCGGCTGCGGCGGAGCCTCTTCGGCGGGCGCGGCTAGCGGCCTCCGGTCGCAGTCGGCTCGGCCCCGACTCGACCCGGCGGACCAATCGGTCCGTCGGGTCTTCGTCGTGTCCGGAGGTCCGTCGCAGGGCAGGTTTGTCGACGGGCAGGCCTGTTGCCGGGCAGATCCGTTGACGGGCGGATCCACCCGCTGCTTTGGTCTGAACCTCTCACCCTATGCGAGTTTGCCTCCTTGGCAAGGGCAGACGGCGAGGCAGTAGGTCCGGCCCGCTGACCTGGGTCAGGATGGCGCCATGGCCGACAACCACCACTCCACGTCCACCGGGTCAACCGGCTCCTTCCAGACCGCCACGCTGGAGATCACCACCGGCAACCGTGAGGTCGCGCTCGACATCACGGACCGCTGCGCCGTGTTCCTCAACGACCGGGCCGCCGGGCGTGACGGCCTGCTCAACGTCTTCGTCCCGCACGCCACCGCCGGGATCGCCGTCCTGGAGACCGGCTCCGGCAGTGACGAGGACTTCCTCGCCACCCTGCGCGACCTGCTCCCGGCCGACGACCGCTGGCGCCACCGGCACGGCAGCCCCGGCCACGGTCGCGACCACGTGGTCCCCGGCCTGGTCGCCCCGCACGCCACCCTGCCGGTGATCGGCGGGCAACTGGCGCTCGGCGTCTGGCAGTCCGTGGTGCTGATCGACACCAACGGGGACAACCCGCGCCGCACCGTCCGACTGTCCTTCCTCGGCTAGCGGGCCCGGGCGACGTGCTCGGCCACGGCGGCGAGGTAGCGCTCGATCGCCAGGTACTGGCAGAGCAGTGCGACCGGACGGCCCAGCCGGGCGTACCAGGCGGACAGTCGGGAGAACGCGGCGACCTCGAACCACACCTCGCCGTCGGCGTCCATCGACACCAGGAACGACTCCTCGCCGCACTCCGGATGCCCGGGCAGCGTCCCGTACGCGAAACCGATCCGGTCGGGCTCCGCCACCGTCCAGACCACCCGGCAGGGGATCACCAGCCGCGGCCACCGGCTGCCCGGCAGGCTCAGCCGCAGCAGCACGGTGTCCCCTTCCCGGGCCGGCTCGCCCGGCCACACGGCGAAGCCCGTTCCCAACTGGCTGCCCCAGCCGAGCACATACCGCCCGGCCCGCTCCAGCACCTCCGGCCCGTGGCCCAGGTGGACCCGCCGCCGTAGCTGCGCGTACCCGTCCGGCAGCCGCCCTCCCCGGGTGGCTCCCACCTCGGGGTACGTGGGCGCGGCGGCCCGGGCGGCCTGCAGGCGTTGCTGGAGATCGGCGACCATGGCGGCCACGGTAGCCGGAGGGCGGTGGAGTCCTGCGGGTGGGGCGGTTCGGGCGACGGCGAACAGATAACGGATGACAGATGTGGAAATCTGTCATCCGTTATCTGTCATCTGTTCGCGGTCATCTGTCAGTCGTCATCCGTCCAGCGTGATCGCGTTCTTCGCCCGCTCCACCGACTCCTCGGAAGCCGGCCCGCCCGGGTTGTCGGTGGCCAGCGCCTGATTGAGCCGGACGAACGGGCGCAGCCGCCGCTCGTACTCGGCGTAGGCGGCGTGGTGCTCCCCGCCGAACGGGTGAGCGCGTCGGCCAGCACGTACGCGCCGACCAGGGCGAGGCTGGTGCCCTGACCCGACAGTGGGGAGGCGCAGTAACCCGCGTCGCCGAGCAGGACGATCCGGCCCCGCGACCAGTGGTCCAGGTGGATCTGCGCCATGGAGTCGCAGTAGAGGTCCGGCGCCTCGGCCAGGGCCTTCAGCAGCCTCGGAGTCTCCCAGCGCAACGCGGTCATCCGTTCGGCGACGAAGGCCTTCTGAGCCTCCGGATCGCGCCGTCCGGCCGACAGCGGCTCGCCCGCGAAGCCGAAGCTGATCCGCAGCTCGGAGTTGCCGCGCACCGGGTAGACGCCGTAGCCCGCCTCGCCCTCGCGCAGCCAGAGCTGCCAGTCCTCCAAAGCGAGGAAGTTGTTCGCACGGAAGATCGCCAGGTGCATGTCGAGGTGGCGGGCGAAGCGCTCCTCGGGCCCGAAGGCCAGTCGGCGCACGGTCGAGTGCAGGCCGTCGGCCCCCACGACCAGGTCGAAGCGTCGAGGCTCGGCGCGCTCGAAGCGGATGAAGGCGCCGTCCTCGTCCTCGCCCCGGTCGAGCGCGGTGACGGTGTCCCCGAAGACCAGCTCGACGCCCTCCGCCGCCGCCCGGTCGTGCAGCACGCGGACGAGATCCTCGCGCAGCAGCTCGATGTCCTCGCTGTCGAGTCGCCCGCTGCTGAAGGTGCTCTCGGTGGAGCGGTGGATCTCCCGGCCGTCGCCGTCCAGTACGGACATGCCCCGCATCCGGGTGCGGTGGGCGCGGACCTCCTCCAGCATCCCGAGCCGATCGACCACGTCCAACGCGACCCCGCGAACGTCCACCGCCTGCCCGCCGCCGCGCAGCCCGTCGGCCCGCTCCACGACCGTGGGGGCGAAGCCTTGACGGTTCAGCGAGACGGCGAGCGCGAGGCCCGCGATGCCGCCGCCGGAGATGAGCACGGACTTCATTGACAGCTCCTTGCCGTTGGTGCGCCGATGGCGCTCGTACGGTGTACGCGACCTGAATGTACGGAGTACGTGCAGGGCTGCCAAGGCCGTTTTACGGCTACTGATCTAGTGCAGTCGGCGGATTCAAGGCAGCGTCGCTGGTAGGGTCTGAGCTAGTACAGAACCGGTCATCGCGGAAAGAGATCCGCATCACGTGAGGGAGCCGGCCGCATGGTCTCCACGCCCGAGCCCGTCCCGCCCTACCGGCGCATCGTCGACCAGATCGCCCGGCGGATCACGGACGGCACGCTTGCTCCGGGCGAGCGGGTGCCCTCGACGCGGCGGATCGCCCGGGAGTGGAACGTCGCCCTCGCCACGGCCACCAAGGCGCTCACCACCCTGCGGCTGGAAGGCCTGGTCGAGACCCTGCCCCGGGTGGGCACGGTGGTGGCGGCCCGTCAGGCACCTCGGCGTCGTCCGAGCGCTCCTCCAGCGGAGACTTCGCCGACCGCCGGTTCGGCGGCCTCGGGGGCGGCCGTCGAGCTGAGTCGGGACACGATCGTCCGGGCCGCCCTGGAGATCGCCGACCACGAAGGCCTCGCCGCGCTCTCCATGCGCAGCGTCGCCGCCCGACTGGGCGTGGCGGCGATGACCCCGTACCGGTACGTGCCGAGCAAGGACGACCTGGTGCTGCTGATGGCGGACGCGGCCTTCGGCGAGGGGACGTACCCGGTTGAGCCGACGGGGGACTGGCGGGCACGCCTGGAGCTCGGCGCGCACACCCTGTGGCGGATCTACCGCTGCCACCCGTGGCTCGCGCAGGTCGGCGCGCTCACCCGGCCGCTGGTGCTGCCCGCGCTGATGGACCACGCCGAGTGGGCGCTCGCCGCGCTGGACGGCCACGGTCTGGACGCCGCGACCATGCTCGACCTGCACGTCCTGCTCTACTGCTACGTCCAGGGCGTCGCCGTCCACCTGGAACGGGAGGCCCAGGCCGAGGCCGGTACCGGCCTGACCGAGGGCCAGTGGATGGACCACCAGGGCCCGGCACTGGCGGCGCTGGTCGCGGGGGAGCGGCACCCAGTGTTCGCACGGACCGTCGGGAGCGTCGAGGACGGCTACGACCTGGACCTGGACTCGCTGTTCGTGTTCGGGCTGGGGCCGATGCTCGACGGATTCGGGGCGATGATCGAGGCGGCCCGGGCCCGGGCCGGGGCCGTCTGCGGGGGCGTCTTGCCGCCGGGCGGGGGCGGGGAGTAAGAAGGCGGCATGAGTGACAGCGCGACGGACGGTGCGATGGTGACCGAGGGCGCGGTGGTGTGCGAGCCGGCGCCGGACGGCTCGGCGGAGGCCGCGCTGCGGCACGACCCGGAGGCGACCGGCCCGCGGGCGGACTGTGTGCTGTGCGGGGAGCCGACCGAATTGCCGGCCGACCAGCCGGGCAGCACCCTGTGCCCGGTGTGTGCCTGGCAGCAGGCACAGCGGGTGGCGTGTTCGGGCTGACCAGCCGTTCCTAGGCGTCCTCCCGGGTGGCCAGCGCGAGGGTGGAGCCGTGGCGGCCCTTGCGGACCATGAGCTGGGCGGGGATACGGCTGCGCAGATCGGCCACGTGGCTGACGATGCCGACCGCGCGGTCCCGCTCGCGCAGGCCGTCGAGGACGTCCATCACCTCCTCCAGGGACTGCTCGTCCAGGGTGCCGAAGCCCTCGTCGATGAACAGCGTGTCCAGCGGCATGCCGCCCGCCTCGTCGGTGACCACGTCGGCCAGGCCGAGGGCGAGCGAGAGCGAGGCGAAGAAGCTCTCGCCGCCGGAGAGGGTCGCGGTGTCCCGCTCGGTGCCCGTCCAGGCGTCGACCACCCGTAGGGCCAGGCCGGAGCGCTTGTTGCCGGCGCCCCGGTCGTCGCTGTGCACCAGGGTGTAGCGGCCGCCGGACATCCGGACCAGCCGGTCGCTGGCCGCCGCCGCGACCTGCTCCAGCCGGGCCGCCAGGACGTACGACTCCAGGCGCATCCGCAGCCGGTTCTCGGTGGAGGTGCCGGCGGCCAGTGCGGCGAGGCGGTTGATCCGCCCGTACCGCTCCAGCGTCGGGGCCAGGTCCCCGGTCAGTTCGGTCAGCTGCCGCCCGATCGCGGTCAGCGCCGCGCAGCGCTCCCGGGCCGCCGACCGGGCGGCGTGCGCCTGGCCGAGCCGGTCGGTGGCCGTGCCGAGCGTGGCCGCGGCGGTGGGCAGGTCGACCGGTGGACGGGCCGCGGCCTCGGCCAGTTCGGGCAGCGCCAGCTCGCGCTGCACGGCCGCCGACTCCGCGCGGTGCCGCTCCAGCCGGGCCGCCAGCCGCTCGCGCTCCTCGCGCGGCAGCAGTACCGCGAGCGCCGCCGTGGCGTCCGGGAAGCCCGCCGCGACGGCGGCCTTGCCGAGCTCCTCCTCGGCCTCGCCCAGCCGGGCCCGAGCCTCCGCGCAGGCCCGGGCGGCGGAAGCGGTGGCGGCCACCTCCTCGGTGAGCAGGGTCAGGGCAGCGGTCCGGTCGGCGACCGAGGCCGCCTCTCCCCGGGCGGCCGTCAGTTTGGCGGTCAGATCCCGTTGCTCGGCGTCCAGAGCCTGCAGCCGATCGGTGAGGACGGCGGCGCGCTCCTTGGCCTCGTGCAGCTCGTCCAGCCGACGGGTGCGGTCCTGTGCCAGCCGGCCGATCTCCCGCTCGACCCGGCCGAGCGCCTCCGCCTCGTGCAGCGCCTCGCGGTGCTCGCGCTCCAGTCCGGCCAGGGACTGCGCGAGCGCGTCCGTACCGTGCGGCCCGGCCGCCCCGGCGGCGGTCGCCTCACGCACCCGCAGCGCGGTCAGGGCCTGGTCGGCCGCCGTCCAAGCCTGCTCGGCGGCGGCCTGGGTCTGTCGGGCCCGTTCCTCGTCCTCGGCACTCACGCGGCTGCCCGCGGCGGCCTCGGCGGGCGCCGGGTGCTCGGGCGAGCCGCAGACCCGACAGGCCTCGCCCACCCGCAGCTGCTCGGCCAGCTCGGCGGCCATGCCCGCCAGCCGCCGATCCCGCAGGTCCAGGCTGTGTTCCCGGGCGTCCAACGCGGCGGTGCGCAGCTCGGCGACCCGCGGCTCGGCGCCCGCGATCTCGGCCCGCAGTCCGTCGCGCTCCCGAGCCGCACTCAGCCGGGCGGCCGACTCGGTGCGCTGCCCGTCCAGTTGCTCGACCCTGGCGCTCGCCGCCTGGGCCCGGGACTGCTGCTCCTCCAATCGGCCCAGCTCACCGTCGAATTCGGCCAGCCAGTCCTCGGCCTCCTCGGCCAGCCCCTCGGCGGCGCTCCGTTCCTGCGTCAAGGAGCGCTGCTCGCGGGCGAGTTCGGCGCAGCGCCGCTCCTCGGCCCAGGCCGCCTCCAGCCGGACCAGCTCGGCCCGCAGCCGCAGCTCGGCCGCGGCCAGCTCGGCGGCGCCGGTGTCGGTTCCGGCCTCGGTCCCGCTGCCGGCTTCGGCTCCGGGTTCGGTGCCGCTCCCGGCTCGGGCGAGCCTGCGGCCCTCGGGGCCGGAGCGGGCCAGCGCCTCCCGGCACCGCTGCTCCGCCTCCCGTGCGCGCCCGAGCGCCTCGGCCGCGCTCTCCCGCAGCCGCAGCGCGGACTCCACCCCGACGGCCTCCTGCGCGGCCGCCAGCCGCTGCCGGTCCCGAGCCGCGGCCGGCTCGAACCCGGCCAGCCGCTCGGCCTCGGCCACCGCCTCCCGGTGCCGGCGCTGCCGCCCGGCCAGCTCCTCGGCGGACTCCCGGCCCCGCTGGGCCTCCCGCTGCGCCGCCTCCGCGCCCGCGAGCGCGGCCTCGGCGACGGCGAGCTGTTCGGCGGCGCCGCTGCGCAGGACCGCTGCCCAGCCGAGCACCCCGGCGGTCAGGTCGGCGTCGCCGTCCTCGGCCGGCACCCAGCCGTCGGCTGGCTCGGCGTCGGGGCCGGCCGCCTGCTCGGCCTTGCTGGCGAGGTCGCGCAGGCGGCGCCGACCGGCCTGGACGGCGGCCTCCTGGGCGCGCCGCCGGTCGGCCAGCCAGGTCTCGACCAGCCCGTACCGCTCGGTGTCGAACAGCCGCCGCAGCAGCTTGCCGCGCTCCTCCGAGTCGCCCTTGAGGAAGCGGGCGAAGTCGCCCTGCGGCAGCAGCACCACCTGGCAGAACTGCTCCCGGCTCATGCCGATCAGCCGGTGGATCTCCTCCCCGGCCTCCTGGTGCGACTTGCTGAGCGGGCGCCAGCCGGGCGAGCCGTCGCCCCCCGCGTCGGGCGTCCACTCGCGCAGCAGGGTCTGCGGTCGCTCGACCGTGGTGCCGGTGCCGACCTTCTTCGGTCGGCGCTGCTCGGGCAGCCGGGTGATCTGCAGCCGCCGGCCGCCGAGCGTCAGCTCCAGCTGCACCTGGGTCAGCCGCTTCGGGTCGGCGTGGTCGCTGCGCAGCCGGTTCGCCCGGCGGGCGTTCGGCGTCTCGCCGTAGAGGGCGAAGCAGACCGCGTCCAGCACGCTGCTCTTGCCCGCACCCGTCGCGCCGCGCAGCAGGAACAGCCCGCCGGCGGCGAGCGCGTCGAAGTCCACCGTCTCGCTGCCCGCGAACGGGCCGAAGGCGGTGACGGTGAGCTTGTGCAGCCTCATCGGGGCAGGTCCGCCTTCCGGTCGGCGGTCTCCCGGACGCGCTCGAAGCCCTCGCGCAGCCAGCCGAGCTCGTCCGGCTCCGGCTCGGCGCCGGGGCGGACGTGCCGCAGGAAGCCCTCGGCGATCTCCAGGTCGTCCCGGCCGCTGACCCTGGCCGCGTACGACTCGGACGGCCCGGCCCCGCTCTCCTCGGGGTCGAACAGCAGCTGGAGGGTGTGCGGGAAGCGGCGGCGCAGTTTCTCCATCGGTTCGCTGGGGCGGGCCGTGTCGGTGAGCGTGGCCTGCACCCAGGACTGCTCGTGCTCGGCGTACTTCTCGTCGGTGAGCAGCGCGTCCAGCGTGTCGCGCAGGGTGGCGAGCGGGCGCGGTTGCGGGCAGTCGACCCGCTCGGCCGTCACCGTGCCGTCGGCCGCGAGGTCGACCAGCCACATGGTCTTGCGCTGGCGCACCTCGGAGAAGGAGTAGGCGAGCGGGGAGCCGCTGTAGCGCAGGTGCGGGGCGAGGGTCTGGCAGCCGTGCAGGTGGCCGAGCGCGGCGTAGTGCACCCCGTCGAAGACCGTGGCGGGCACGGAGGCGACCCCGCCGACCGCGATGTCCCGCTCGCTGTCGCTGGGCGCGCCGCCGGTGACGAAGGCGTGCGCCAGCACCACGGCCCTGGTCCCGTCGGGGCGAGCCGCCAGATCGGCCCGGACCTGGTCCATCGCCGCGCCGAGCACCGCCGCGTGCCCGCCCTTGGCCAGCCCGAACCGCTCGCGCACCAGCGTGGGCTCCAGGTACGGCAGCCCGTACACCGCGACCGGCCCGTGCTCGTCCGCCAGCAGCACCGGCTCGGCGCACTCGCCCGGGTCGGTCCGCAGGTGGATCCCGGCCCGCCCGATCAGCCCGGCTCCGACCCCGAGGCGGCGGGCCGAGTCGTGGTTCCCGCTGATGAAGACCGTCGGCACCCCGAGGTCCGCCAGCCGGTGCAGCACGTCGTCGAACAGCGCGACCGCCTCCAGGCCCGGCAGTGCCCGGTCGTACACGTCCCCGGCGACCAGCACGGCGTCCACGCCCTCGGAGCGGACCACCGTCACCAGGTGGTCCAGGAAGGCGCGCTGGGCGTCGTGCAGGCTCTCCCGGTGGAAGGAACGCCCGAGATGCCAGTCGGAGGTATGCAGGAGTCGCATGGTCCCCGACGATAGCGCCCGGCACTGACAATCCCGCGTGGATCAGTTGTCACGGGCGTCCCAGGGCCTCCGGGGGCGTCGCCCGCCACCACGTCGGCGACCCCGGCGCACCGGAGGACGGTCGCGTGCCGGGCGGTGGCCGAAATATGGATGGAAATCGCCGGGACTGATCGATGAGTGGCGGCGGAGCTGGGGCTGCCCGACCTTGTTCGATTACTTGGGGTGGATTGTCAGTGGCTCTGTGTATGTTCCGTGGCGTCGGCGACTCCGAGGGTCGGAGTGGTTGGTACTGCCCTGTGCCGGCCGGTGCCGAGTGAGCGAGCGGGAGGTAACCCATGGCTGTGCGCGATTCGGTGTACGAGGTGTCGGGCGCCGCGGTGGTGCGGTGCGGGCCGGTGCGGGGCCGGCGGGTGCTGGTGCTCGGCGGGCGCAGGCCCGGGGCCGAGGTCGGCGGGGTGCCCGCCGGTGGTCCCGGAGGGGCGCCGCCGCCGGGGGGCGGACGGCCGCCGGGCGGGCGGGCTGGGGGAGCCGGGGCCCGCGGGCGGCGCGGTGGCCGGGCCCGGGGCGCGCCGCCGCAGCCGGTGGCGGTCGCGCTCGCCGCGGAGGCGGCCGACTTCGCCGGGCTGGCGAAGTACGGGCTGTTCGGTGCCCTCGGGCACCAGGAGTACCTGCGGCGGGCGGAGGAGCAGCTGAGGGGCCTGCACGGACAGGGGCTGGAGGTGCACCTGCGGGTCCTCGAGGCGGGCGACTTCGAGGACTACTGCGCGGCGCTCGGGCTCGATCCCCGGTCGCCCGCCGCCCGGGTCGCCTACGCGGGCGATCCGGAGCTGGCCGGGGAGCCGTTCGTCTACGCGGGGGAGCGGTTGGTCGAGCTGCTCCCGGTGCTGCTGGACGACCACCGGGCCCGGGTGCGGATGTCCGTCGCCTGCGCGGCGCTGCTGGAGGCGGTCGGCGACGACCCGGCCGGGCAGAGACGGATGGCGGCGGTCATGCGGTACGTGACCTCGGTCTACGTGGCGCTGGCCGAGGGCGCGGGGGAGGGCTGCCACCTGCTGACGCTGCGTTGCCACGGCCCCGAGGACGGCGAGGAGCTCACCTCGGCGGTGGACGTCTGCGTGGCGGCGGGGCGCCTGCACCCCTCCGGGCGGGACACGGAGGCGTTCTGCGTCACGCTCGCGGCGGGCGTGGCCTCGGGCGGGGAGGGGGCGCTGCTGCTGCACGGCGACCCGTCGAGCGGGCCGCCGGACGGGGCTTCGAGCGGGCCGTCGGCCGACCGGCCGCCCGGGCCGCCGGTGCGCGGATGGGCGCTGGCCGACGGGCAGCTGCGGCCGATGACCGCCCACGAGGTGTTCGACGAACTGGCCGACGACGCGGCGCGCGGGCTGCCGTTCCCGCCCGGGGTGGTCCCGCGGCCGGGTTTCCCGCTGCCGGGCTTCCCGGGGGTCGGCTTCCCGGGGGCCGGGGAAGGGGGCGGGCCGCTGGGGTGATCGGGTCGTTCGCGGTCTCCGCATCCACCATGCGGCGCTGGGGACTGTTCATCGACCGCCTGTTCGGGGAAGATCGGAGAAGATCAACAGCAGGAGCGTGCGGTACCCCACGCCGCCGCTCCGGCCGCTCCGCTCCGAACCGTGCTCCGCAGGTCCGGCGAGCCCGACACCGAGAGGGGGGACGTACGGCATGGGCCGGATCGAGTTCACGGCGGAAGTCTCCGAGCTGCTCGGGAAGGTGCGGCGGCGTCCCACGGCGGGCTGGCCGTGGCGGCCGGGCGAGCAGGTGCCGGACGGGTTGCCGGTGAAGCAGTCCTGGGGCTGGCTGTTCGCCCCGGACGGGCGGGTGCTGACCCTGGTGAACCCTCGGGACGGGATCTGCTCGCTGCCCGGCGGCTCGCTGGAGCCGGAGGACGACGGGGACCCGGCCGCGGCCCTGGCCCGGGAGGCGGGCGAGGAGGCCCAGGCCGTGATCGGCCGTCCGCACTACCTCGGCTACCTCTACGACCGGGTCGGTTCGGCCAACGGCGGGCACGAGTGCGCGCGGGTCCGGATGGCGGCGGCGCTGCGAGCGGTCGGCCCGAGTGTGGCCGACCCGGCCTCGGGCCGGCACTACCGGCGGCTGCTGGTCGCGCCGGGGCTCGCGGTCGAGCTGCTGGGCTGGGGCGCGCCCGGGCTGCGCCAGGCCCGGGCGGCGGTCGCTACGGCCGTCCGCTGGCTCGGCGTGCCCGCCGCCGCGAACGAGACGATCGAGGAGCTGCCGGTCGAGGGCTGCACGGTCTTCCCGGGGGCGGTGTACGCGGGGGGCGACCGGATCGCGGGGAGCTGAGCCGCGCTCTTGGGGCGGGTGGGTCGGCGGGGTCGTGGCGTGTCTTCGAGTGGGCAGGGTTAGAGGGGGCCGGGGCGCGCCCTCGGGCGGCGTGCCGATGCTGTGGCGTACCCCCGGGCGGGCTGACGGGGCCTCGCCGCCGAACAGGCGCGGCGGTGCCGTGCGCTGACCAGCGGCTGACGCTGTGCTGACTTCCCCGGAATTTCTCATCTACACGCGATGACCGACGCGCATCGACGTATACCCGCACCCACCAGCGTGAACTCACGCTCTGTCCAGGGCAGTTCACTCCTGCGCTATCAGACGGACCGTCAATGTCCTTGGCATGAGCGCTTCCGCGTTTGGCTACTGCCTGGTATCCCTTCCTGTGACCCACGTCATACCAGGAGGTGCGATGCCCCGCCCTGCTCGTGCTCCGTCCGTGGCCGCGATAGCGGCTCTCCTCTCCATGACGACGCTCTTCGCGGCGACTTCCGCCAGTGCGGCCGGTGTCAACTACGTCGCCCTGGGGGACTCCTACTCAGCCGGTGTCGGTGCCGGCAGCTACCTGAGCGACAGTGGCAGTTGCAAGCGCAGCACCAACGCCTACGCCTACCTGTGGAAGAACGCGCACAAGCCGTCATCCTTCAGCTTCGTGGCCTGTTCGGGGGCGAGAACCGGCGACGTCCTCAACAGTCAGATCTCCTCGGTGAACTCCGGCACCACGCTGGTCAGCCTCACGATCGGCGGCAACGACGCGGGCTTCGCCGACACCATGAAGACCTGTGTGCTGGGCTCCGACAGCGACTGCCTGAGCGCCGTCAACACGGCCAAGAGCTACGCCCTCAACACCCTGCCCGCCCAGCTGGACCGGGTGTACTCCGCGATCCACGCCAAGGCGCCGCACGCCCACGTCGTGGTGATGGGCTACCCGCACCTGTACAAGGTGGGCGGCTCCTGCATCTTCGGCATCGGTGACACCAAGCGCGCCGCGATCAACGGCGCCGCCGACACGTTGGACGGCGTCATCGCCAAGCGGGTCGCCAACGCGGGCTTCACCTTCGGCGACGTCCGGAGCATCTTCACCGACCACGAGATCTGCGGCTCGCTGAGCACCTGGCTGCACAGCACCACGCTGCCGATCGACGAGAGCTACCACCCCAACTCGGCCGGCCAGTCCGGCGGTTACCTGCCGGTCTTCAGTCGCTCCTGAGCCGTACCGCCGTGACGTTCCGCCAGGCGATCCAGCGGGACACCGGCCCCGTCGTCCGGTGCTCGGCTGCCGCCCGGCAACCGATCGATGATCCACGCCATCACCAGGAGGTGCAATGCTCCGCCCTGTTCGTGCCCTGTCCGTCGCCGCGACAGCCGCTCTCCTCACGCTGACGACGCTCTTCACGGCGTCCTCCGCCAACGCGGCCGGTGTCAACTACGTGGCCCTCGGCGACTCCTACTCGGCCGGTGTCGGTGCCGGCAGCTACCTGAGCGACAGCGGTAGCTGCAAGCGCAGCACCAATGCCTACGCGTATTTGTGGACCAACGCGAACTCCCCGTCCTCCTTCTCCTTCGTGGCCTGTTCGGGGGCGAGAACCGGCGACGTCCTCAACAGCCAGATCTCCGCCGTGAGCTCCGGCACCACGCTGGTCAGCCTCACGATCGGCGGCAACGACGCCGGGTTCTCCAGCACCATGCAGACCTGTGTGCTGGGGAGCGACAGCGACTGCCTGAACGCCGTCAGCACGGCCGAGAACTACGCCGTCAACACCCTGCCCGGCCAGCTGGACCAGGTCTACTCCGCGATCCGGGCCAAGGCGCCGAACGCCCACGTCGTGGTGATGGGCTACCCGCACCTGTACCAGCTCGACGGCTCCTGCATCTTCGGCATCGGTGACACCAAGCGCGCCGCCATCAACGAGGCCGCCGACACGCTGGACGGTGTCATCGCCAAGCAGGTCGCCAATGCCGGTTTCGCCTTCGGTGACGTGCGCGACATCTTCTCCGGGCACGAGATCTGCGGGTCGCTGGACACCTGGCTGCACAGCACCACGCTGCCGATCGACGAGAGCTACCACCCGAACGCGGCCGGCCAGGCCGACGGCTACCTGCCGGTCTTCAGCCAGTCCTGAGGCCCGGCTCCAGCGCTCCGTCAGGTGCGCCGCGCAGCATCGGTGCCGCCGTCCCCTCTCACAGCTCGGGAGGGGACGGCGGCACCGCCGCGTCAGTCGCCGGCCGGGGCGGGCCGGACCGGTGGGAAGGGGATCCCGGCGAGGGTGGGCAGCAACTCGGCCTCCTCGTAGTCGAGGTGCGCCTCCAGCTCGGCCGACATCCGGTCCAGTTCGGCTCGGAGCAGCTCGGGCTCGGCGATCGCGATCCCGGCCAGCAGTGCCACCAGTTGCTCCTTGATCCGCTTGATCTCCCGGTGCTGCTGGCCGAGCCGCTCCAGCACCCCGGCGAGCTCCGGGTGGCTGCGGGCGAGAGTCGGGAAGATCGCGGCGTCCTCGCCGGTGTGGTGGTGCGTCAGTCCCTGGCAGAACGCCAGGCAGTGCTGCCGCAGTTGCAGGCCGAGCCCGACCGGGCGGCCGGGGGAGTGGGCCTGCGCCTCGTCCCGGATGTGACGTAGCTGCGCGCGCAGCCAGCTGTGCGCCTCCAGCAGCTTGTCGGCGAGGCTGTGCACCTCGCGGGGGGCATCGGTCGGTGCCTCGGGTCGCTCCAGGACGACCACCGGCAACTCGCGCTCGGTGTGGGCTTGGTAGTCGCCGTACCCGGGTGCCGACCGGACGACTGCGGCGAACAGCCCCTCCCTGTGGGCGCCTTCGGTGGGTACGGCGATCGTGTCGAAGCTGTCGGTGCCGAGCTCGACCCGGACAACCGGATGGGCCAGCAGATTGCGGTACCACTGCGGGTGTTCCGGCGCCCCGGCCGCCGAGGCGACGACCAGCAGCAGCCCCTCGGCCCGGACGTACCCGAGCGGGACGGTGTGCGGCCGCCCGGTGAGGGCCCCGGTGGTGGTCAGCAACAGCAGGTCGCCGCCCTCGAAGGGGCCGCCGACCCGGCCGCCGTTGGCGCGGAACTCGTTGATGACGCTCAGATTGAAGGAATTGGCGAGGGTGGAGAAATCAGGCTCTTGTGCTGGATCTGTGGGTCGGATCATGTGAGTTGGCGTCGGGGCAGGGTGGGGCGGTTGCCGCCGAGGCAGAGCATGACGAGGGCGATGACGGCCTCGGCGGAGTGAAAGCCGAAGCCTCTGCGGATGATGAGCCTGGTCTTCGTGTTCGTGGACTCGATGAGTCCGTTGCTCAACTCCTCGACGATCGCGTGCAGGATGGCGTCGTGGTGGCGTTGGACCTTGCGGGCGAGTTCGACGAAGACCGGAATCCGCGACCGCCTCGCCCAGGACAGCCAGTGGTCCAGCGCCTCGGCCGCGGCAGGGGCGCCCTCTGTTCTGGCGATTCGGTAGATCGTGCGCAGTCCCTCCTTGAGGAGGTAGGCGCGGTGCAGGCGCGGGTCGTTGGTAGCGATCCAGGCGAGTTTTGCCTGTTGGCGGGCGGTGAGGTCCTCGGGGTTCTTCCACAGCGCGTGACGGGAGTGCTTGAGACGGCGGGCGAGTTCGGGGTCTGCCGCCTGGCGCCTGGCGCGGTTCCAGGCGGCCCGGCGTTCCTCGTCCAGGGCCTCGGTGGCCCACTGCACGACGTGGAAGGGATCCATGGCGCGGACCGCGTTCGGGGCCCGCTCGGCGACGACATCGGCGATCCACTCGGCCCCGTCCGCGCTGATGTGCGTCAGCTGGTGTGCGCGGTCGGCGCCCAGGGCGTCGAAGAACGAGCGGAGCACGTCCTTGCCGTGGCCGTCGGCCATCCATACGACATGCCGGGACTCGTGGTCGACCACAACGGTCATGTATTTCTGTCCGCGCCGATAGGAGATCTCATCGACGCCGATGCGGCGCAGGCCGGCCAGGCGGTCGATTCCGGCGTCCGCCTCGGCCTGGTGGCGGGT
>NZ_JBHVVI010000054.1:0-61525 GCF_042883685.1 Kitasatospora sp. NPDC058190 | reverse complement strand
GAGCGGGAGACCGACACCACCGCGTGGGTCGCGCTGGACACCGTCTTCCACCTGGCGGTGGCCGAGGCTTCCCGCAATCCGGTCTTCCGCCGGGTCATCGAGGAGATCCGTGACGCACTGGCGCGTCAGTCGACCTTCCTCAACGAGCTGGGCGGTCGGCGCGAGCAGTCCAACTGCGAGCACCGGGCGATCGTCGAGGCGCTGATCGACGGTTCCGAGCCCGACGCGGTGGCGGCCATGTCGCACCACCTGCACCGCGTCGAGACGACCCTCACCGACATCGTGCGCCCCGGGCGTGCGGAGTCCCCGACGGAAGGCAGACCCGAGGCGTGAGCGAGCAGTTCCTCAAGGACGAGAAACTCCCCACGACCCGTCACGTCGATGCCGGAGACACCGGCTACAGCAAGTCCCTGAAACCCCGGAACGTCAACATGATCGCCATCGGCGGCGCGATTGGGACCGGGCTCTTCCTCGGCGCGGGCGGACGCCTCGCCGACGCCGGGCCCTCCCTGTTCGTCGCGTACGCCGTCTGCGGCGTCTTCGCGTTCCTGGTGGTGCGCGCGCTCGGCGAACTCGTCCTGTACCGCCCGTCCTCCGGCGCCTTCGTGTCCTACGCCCGGGAGTTCCTGGGGGAGAAGGGTGCGTACACCGCGGGCTGGATGTACTTCCTCAACTGGGCGACCACCGGCATCGCCGACATCACCGCCGTCGCCACGTACACCCATTACTGGCACCTGTTCTCCGACGTTCCGCAGTGGGTGATCGCTCTCATAGCCCTGGCCGTGGTGCTGACCGTGAACCTCATCTCGGTGCGGATCTTCGGTGAACTGGAGTTCTGGTTCGCCATCGTCAAGGTCAGCGCCCTGGTCGTCTTCATGGGCATCGGGATCTTCCTGCTCGTCACCCAGCACCCGGTCGACGGCGCCGTCCCCGGCCCGTCCCTGATCACCGACAACGGCGGGATCTTCCCCAACGGCCTGCTGCCGATGCTGTTGATCATCCAGGGGGTGGTGTTCGCCTACGCCTCCGTCGAACTGGTCGGTGTCACGGCCGGGGAGACCGAGAACCCCGAGAAGATCATGCCGAAGGCGATCAACTCGATCATGTGGCGCGTGGGCCTCTTCTACGTCGGCTCGGTCGTCCTGCTCTCGATGCTGCTGCCGTGGAACAGGTACAGCGCCGGCCAGAGCCCGTTCGTGACCGTGCTCTCCCACGTCGGGGTCCCGGCGGCCGGCAGCGTGATGAACCTGGTCGTGCTGACCGCGGCCATGTCCTCGCTCAACTCCGGCCTCTACTCGACCGGGCGGATCCTGCGCTCGATGGCGGTCAACGGTTCCGCTCCGCGCTTCACCGCGCGGATGAGCCGCAGTCAGGTGCCGTACGGCGGCATCCTGCTCACCAGCGGCATGTGCGTCCTCGGTGTCGGCCTCAACTTCGTGGTCCCCGCCGACGCGTTCGAGATCGTGCTCAACCTCGCGGCGATCGGCATCATCGCCACCTGGGGCATGATCATGGTCTGCCATCTCCTGTTCTGGCGGAAGACCACGGCCGGCGAACTGACCCGCCCCGGCTACCGCCTGCCCGGCTCCCCGTGGACCGAGCTCGTGACGCTCGCCTTCCTCGCGTCGGTACTGGTCCTCATGTACGCCGACGGTGGTGCCGCGCGCACCACCGTGCTGTGCGTGCCGCTGATCGCCGCAGCGCTGGTCGCCGGCTGGTACGCGATCCGCGGACGCCTCGCACGCGCCGCGACCACGAGCGACGAGCGTTCCTGATCTCTCGTCAAGACCTCAATGGCTCGCGGGACTTCGCGAGCCAGGCCGCCACCCGTAGCAACCCACCATCGAACGAGGCAGTGATGCGCAGCAGTTTCCTCGCGGATGCGCCCCCGATCCGTGAGCCCCTCCATTCACCGGTCGCCCACGTCACCCGGGGCGGCGTGGTCGAGGGGATCCACTACGGCTCCGTCGTCGTCCTCGGCGGCGACGGAGAAGTTCGGTTCCGCATCGGCGACATCGAGGCGGCCTGCTACCCGCGGTCCGCTCTCAAGCCCGTCCAGGCCGTCGCCATGGTGAGGGCCGGGCTGCCGCTCGACGGCGACCTGCTGTCCCTCGCGATGGGGAGCCACTCCGGCGAGGAACGCCACCTCGCCGGCACCCGGCGGATCCTCGAACTGGCCGGGGTCGCCGAGGAGGACCTGCGCAACGTCCCGGACCTGCCGTACGGCCCGGCCGTCCGGGACGCCTGGGTGCGCGAGGGCCGCCCGCCCTCCCGGCTCGCCCAGAACTGCTCCGGCAAGCACGCCGCGATGCTGTACCTCTGCACGCTCAACGGCTGGCCCCTGCAGACGTACCTCGACCCGGCCCATCCGCTCCAGACGGCGATCGCCGAGGTCGTCGAGGAGCTCACCGGCCAGCGCACCGCGAACGTCACCGTCGACGGCTGCGGCTCCCCGCTGTTCGCGGTGTCCCTGCACGGCCTCGCCCGCGCCGCCGCCCGTATCGCCACGGCGGCGCCGGGCACCGCCGAGCGCCGGGTGGCGGACGCGCTGCGCGACCATCCGGAGATGGCCTCCGGCGCGGGCCGGGACGTGGCCGAGCTGATGCGCGCGGTGCCCGGGCTGCTCGCCAAGGACGGCTTCGAAGGCGTCCAGATCGCCGCGCTCCCGGACGGCCGGGCGGTCGCCGTGAAGATCGCCGACGGCGCGAACCGGGCGCGCATCCCGGTGGCGGCCGCCGCCCTGGCGCGGGCGGGAGTCGACCCGCGGCTGCTCACCGGGTTCGCCGGGGAGCCGATGACCGGCGGAGGCCGGCCCGTCGGCGGCGTCCGGCCGGTGGCGGCGCTGGACCCGACCGCCGTGCTCACCCCTGCCTGACCCGCGTCACGCCACGACCTCGCTCACCCGCCTCGGGAAGAGGACCCGCACGCCATGACCGTCGCCACCCGCAGTGAACACGACCTGCTGGGGCCGCGACGCCCTCGCCGCCGTGAAGGAGGCCGCCGCCCTCGCCAACGAGGAACTCGGTCTGCTGGAGCCCGCGAAGGCCGCCGCGATCGTCGCTGCCTGCCGCGAGGTGCCGGCGCCGCCCTGGATGACGTCGACGACGAATCCTCGGTCGGCGACCAACCTGACGGTCGGTCACTCCTCCAGGGCCGCCGCCATGCGGTCGAGGTCGGTTAGCAGCGCCGCCACGCGCTCGGGCGGGATCGCCGCCGTCATGTGTCGCTCGACGGCGTAGACGGCGTCCTGGACGGCGTCCAGGCGTGCCCGGCCCTCCTCGGTGAGGTGGGCCGGGCGGGCCCGGCCGTGGTCGGCGGTGGCCGGGCGGGTGATCAGCCCCGTCTCCTGCAGGCCCTGCAGCACGACGTTGCCGGACTGGCGGGTGACGAAGGTCGCGCGCGCGAGGTCGGCGTTGGACATGCCGGGGTTCAGGGCCAGGAGTTCGAGGGTGGCGTACTGCGGAACGGTCAGCTCGTGCTCGCGCAGAACCCCGTCCATGGCGCTGCGCAGGGCGGCCTGGGCGCGCTTGAGTGCGTACCCCACGTGTCGGGTGACGTCTTTCGCTCGGTGCGGCGGCTCGGCCTGCGGCTTCTCCATCATGTCAGCATTTTGACACGCTCAGCCCAGGGGTCCTAGTCTCCGCTATGTCAAAGTCCTGACATTTGAGATCGAGGAGACCCCCATGCCCGCCACCATCGACGGCCCCGACTTCGTCGCCCTGCAGGTCCGCGACGTGAACGCCGCAGCCGCCTTCTGTGAACAGCACCTGGGGCTGCGCCGGGCGGCGGTCTCGCCGCCGCACGCGGTCGTGTTCGACACCAAGCCGACCCCGTTCGCCGTCCGCGAGCTCCTCCCGGGCGTGGACCTCACCGACTCCGCCCGGCCCGGCCTGGGCGTGGTGCTCTGGTTCCGGACCCCGGACGCCCACCAGCTCCGTGACCAGCTCGCCGCCGCCGGAGTCAGGATCCTGACCCCCATGGCGGACAGCCCGTTCGGGCCGATGTTCTCCTTCGAGGGCCCCGAGGGCTACACCCTCACCGCACACGGGGGCTGACCCGTGGCCGCCGTCTCCCCCGCCCCCCACCGGGCCCTTCTCGCCCGCCGCCGCCATCCGGTTCCTGGAGGGCTTCACCCCCGCGAGCCACCCCCGCGCCACCGACGGGATCCTCGGCCTCGCCTTCACCGCCGACGACGGCACCTCCGTCAGCGCGGCCGCGGTCCGACAGGAGGCTAGGGCAGACGGCACCCCGGGCACGGTCCGCGCCGAACTCGCCGGGCACCCCGGCGCCCCGGGCCGGGCGGTGACCGACGGACTGCGGCGACTGCACGCGGTGGCCGAAGCTGCCCTCGCCGGGACACCTCGACGCGGCCCGCCTGCGCGCCCTGCCCGCGGGCCAGGCCCTCGCCGAACTGCGCGCCTTTCCCGGCATCGGCCCCTTCTCCGCCGAACTCGTGCTCATCCGCGGAGCAGGACACCCCGACCTCTTCCCCCACCACGCCCCACGCCTCCATCGGGCCACCGTCAACGCCTACGGGCTCGACGCCTCGGCCGCCACCGACGTCACCCGACTCGCCGGGATCGCCGACCGGTGGAGGCCCTACCGCAGCTGGGTCGCCCCACTGCTGCGCACCCGCGACCAGGCCACGGCAGGAGGCCCGACCTGCCGGGGGCCGAGCCGGAGATAAGGCTCCCACCGACCGCAGGCTCGGCAGTCCCGGCCCGGCGCTGGCTCGGTTCGCCGTCGCTGAGCAACGAGGAGTGCCCCGCCGTCGGCGTGAGCCGCGTACTGCCTGCGCCTGAGCGGCCGATCGACGCGCCGAAGTCGCGGGGACGGCGGATGCGGTCGACGGCGAGGTCCGAGCCCTTCGCGCGCCGGGCAGATCGGGGCCGATGCTGCAAAGGAGTGGATCAGCGTCCGGCGACGTACGACCGGACCTTGCCGCGGGCATCCGCGGCGTCGTTGGCGAGCAGGGCCAGCTCGGCGAGTTCGCGGCACTGCGCGAGGGTGTGAGAGGCCAACGCCGCCCGCACCTCGGGGAGTGCGGCGGGTGCGGCCGACAGGCTGGTGATCCCGAGGCCGACCAGCACCAGGGCGAGTGCCGGGTCGGCGGCGGCCTCACCGCACACGCCGATCGGACGGCCGTGCTCGGCCGCGGACCGGGCGGTGGCGGCGACCAGCGAGAGCAGGGCCGGCTGCCAGGGGTCGAGCAGTTCGGCGAGGGAGCCGAGCGTCCGGTCGGCCGCGAAGGCGTACTGGGCCAGGTCGTTGGTGCCGACACTGAAGAAGTCGCAGGACGCGGCCAGTTGGTCGGTCCGCAGGGCGGCTGCCGGGACTTCGATCATCGCGCCGGCCATCGGCAGGCCGTGCGCGCGTACCCGGGCAGCGAACTCGGCTGCCTCGCGCGGGATCGACACCATCGGGGCCATGACCCAGACCTGCGCGGTGCTGTCCTCGGCGGCCTCGGCGATCGCGGCGAGCTGGGTCTCCAGGAGCTGCGGATCGCGGGCGGCTGTCCGCAGACCGCGGACGCCGAGGGCCGGGTTCTC
This sequence comes from Kitasatospora sp. NPDC058190, assembly GCF_042883685.1. Lineage (NCBI taxonomy): Bacteria > Bacillati > Actinomycetota > Actinomycetes > Kitasatosporales > Streptomycetaceae > Kitasatospora > Kitasatospora sp. NPDC058190. The sequence continues at coordinate 55,976 of NZ_JBHVVI010000054.1, read as the reverse complement.
CTCGTCGGCGGCGGTGGCGAAGGGCAGCGGCTTGTCCGCGCCCGCGTCGAGTGTGCGGACGACCACCCGGCGGCCGGCGAAGGCCGCGAAGACCTGCCGGTAGGCGGCGGCCTGTTCGGCGCGGTCCGGGGCCTCGGCGCGGTCCAGGAAGAGGAACTCGGTGCGGAACAGGCCCACCCCCTCGGCGTCGGCGGCGGCCGCGCCGGCCAGCTCGTGCGGCGCACCGAGGTTGACCAGCAGCGCGACCGGACGGCCGTCCGCCGTCCGGCCCGGCCCCTGGAACCCGGCCAGCAGCTCGAGGCGTCGGCGCTCGCGCGCAGCGGCCCGCTCGATGGCTTCCGGACTCGGGTCGGGTTCGATCACGCCGTCCGCGCCGCGCACCAGGACCTGTCGGCCGTCCTCCAGCTCCATGGCGCCGGTGCAGCCGACGACGGCGGGCACGCCGAGCGCCTTGGCGAGGATGGCCGTGTGGCTGGTCGGACCGCCGCGGACGGTGACGAGGGCCAGTACCCGCTCGGGGTCGAGCAGCGCGGTGTCGGCGGGCGCCAGGTCGGCGGCGACCAGGACGTACGGGTGCCCGGGGTCGGGCAGGCCCGGCACGGGCAGGCCCAGCAGGTGGGCCACCGCGCGGTCGCGCAGGTCGTCCAGGTCGGCGGCGCGTTCGGCGAAGTACCCGCCGGCGGCCACCAGCGAGTCACGGAAGCCGTCGAAGGCGGCGGCCAGCGCGTGGGCGCCGTCGGTGCTCTGCTCGGCGAGCCCGGCGGCCCGGTCGGCGAGGACCGGGTCGGCGGCCATCATGGCCTGGGCCGCGAGCACCTCGGAACCGGTGCCGCTTGTACGGGCGGCGCGCTCGTCGAGGTCGGTGACGACCGCACCGAGGGCGGCGCGGACCGCGGCCGCCTCGGCCGCCGGGTCGGTGACCGCCCTCGGTGCGGGCAGCGGGACCGGGGGAGCCATTCGGGCGACCGGGCCTGCCGCACTGCCGGTGCCGACACCGATTCCGCGCATCAGGTCGGTCATGCCGCTGCGTCGAGGTCGGAGGCGAGCAGCTCGGCGAGCGCCTTGAGTGCGTCCTCGGCCCCGTCACCGGAGGCGGTGAGCTCCAGGATCTCGCCGCGGCCGGCGGCCAGGGCGAGGACGGACAGCAGGCTGCGGGCGTCGACCGGCGCCTGGCCCGGGCGGCCGACGGTGACCTTGACCGGCTGTCGGGCGGAAGCCTGGACGAACAGTGACGCCGGGCGGGCGTGCAGACCGCTGCTGGAGCCGACGGTGACCTGGATCGAGTGCATGGGAGTCCTTGGGTCCTTGGGGAGAGGAAGGAGAGGATCGCCGACCCGGGTGGGAACCGGGTCGGCGGGGGAGTGGAGCACGGTGGCCCACGCGGAGGGTGAAGCGCGGGCCACCGTGTTGATGCCTGGTCCTCGCCGTACGGGGGCAGTCGCGGCGACCAGGCAGCCTGTGGTTTCACGCCCGTTAGCGCGTTGTTTCGGTTGGTTCTACGCCCGGTTGCGCAGAGATGTCAACACATTCGGGCGCATTTCATGGAGTGGACGAGAGGCGGAACGACCTCTTGCTTTTCTGTCCGGAGCGCGTATGGTCGGGCTTCACCAGGCGTAAACGGACATGAAACGGACCCAATCCCACATGTACGCACCCGAGCGGCAGCAACAGATCCTCCACCTCGCCCAGGAGCAGGGCAGGGTGGACGTGCAGACGCTGGCCGAGGACTTCGGCGTCACGCAGGAGACCATCCGGCGTGACCTGAGCGCCTTGGACCGGGCCGGCCTGCTGCACCGGGTGCACGGCGGCGCGCTGCCCGTCGGAGCACTGCACCTGGAACCAGGCCTGGCCGAACGGGACTCCACGGCCGCGGCCGAGAAGGAACGCATCGCCAGGGCGGCCCTGGCCCTGCTGCCCAGCGAGGGCAGCGTGATCCTCGACGCCGGGACGACCGTCTCCCGGCTGGCCGGACTGCTGCCCGTGGACTGCGCCCTCACCGTCGTCACCAACGCCCTCCCGGTCGCCGCCCGGCTGGCCGACCACCCCGCGCTCGCCCTCCACCTCGTCGGCGGGCGGCTGCGCCACCGCACCCAGGCGGCCGTCGACGCCTGGGCGCTGCGCGACCTGGCCGACATCCACGCGGACGTCGCGGTGGTCGCCACCAACGGCTTCTCCCCGGAGGGGGGCCTGTCGACGCCGGACCTCGCTGAGGCCGCCGTCAAGAGGGCCATGCTCGCCGGGGCACGCCGAGTCGTCCTGGTGGCCGACTCCTCCAAGTACGGCGCCCGCCACTTCGCCCGGTTCGGCTCGCTGGATCAGGTCGACGTCCTGGTCACGGACACTGGACTGACCGACGAGCAGGCCGCCGAGATCGAGAACCACGGACCGGAAGTCATCCGCGCATGATCGTCACCATCACCCCCAACCCCAGCCTCGATCGCACCTACGAGCTGGGAACGCTCACACCGGGCGAGGTCAACCGAGCCGCGCACGACCGGCTCGACCCCGGCGGCAAGGGCGTCAACGTCTCCCGCGCGCTCACCGCCGCCGGCCACCGCACCACGGCCGTCCTGCCACTGGGCGGCCTCTCCGGCGGGCTGCTCTCCGATCTGCTGCGCCGACAGGGCATCGACGTGGCAGCGGTCGCCATCTCGGGCGACACCCGGATCAACGTCTCGATCGCCGAGGACGGCGGCAGCCTCACGAAGATCAACGCGGTGGGCCCCGAGCTCAGCGCCGCCGAGTCGGACGCGCTGCTGGCCCTCGTCCGCGACACCCAGAAGATCGGGCAGGACACCGGGAACGGCGTCGACTGGCTGGCCTGCTGCGGCAGCCTGCCGCGCGGCCTGGAGCCCGAGTGGTACGCCGAGTTGGTCGCGCAGGTGCACTCGGGTGGCGCCCGGATCGCCCTGGACACCTCCGGCCCCGCGCTGCTCGCCGCGCTCTCGGCCCGCCCCGACGTGGTCAAGCCCAACCGGGAGGAACTCGCCGAGGCCGCGGGCCGCCCGGTCGCCACCGTCGGCGACGCCGTGGACGCGGCCGGGGAACTGCGCAAGCGCGGCGCCCGGCAGGTCCTCGCCAGCCTCGGGGCGGACGGGATGCTGCTGATCGCCGAGGAGGGCGGCTGGTACGGCAGCGCACCGGTCGCCGCCGTCCGCAGCGACGTGGGAGCGGGCGACGCCTCGCTCGCGGGCTTCCTCGGAGCCGGTGGCACCGGCCCCGGGGCACTGGCGGCGGCCCTGGCGCACGGCGCCGCCGCCGTACAGCTGCCGGGGAGCGTCATGCCGACCCCGGCCGATCTGGACCCGGCCGCGGTGGTCGTGACGGCGGACATCCCGCTCGAACGACCGCTTCGCGGCTGAGAACCGCCTCCTGCCGGAGGCACCCCGCCCGACCGTGTGGGACGGAACGGCGACCATTCCCGGGGGCAAGGGAACACTGTCAGGCACCAGTCGAAGGATCGACACGATGAGCGACACCAGCGGACTGATCACACCCGCACTCGTTGATCTCCACCTCGCCCCCGCGGACAAGAGCGAAGCCCTCCGCTCGCTCGCCCAGCGGCTGGTCGCCGAGGGCCGGGTGACCGACCTCGACGGCTTCCTCGCCGACGTGGCCGCCCGCGAGGCCCAGGCCCCGACCGGGATGGGGGACGGGATCGGCATCCCGCACTGCAGATCACCCCACGTCACGCGGCCGAGCCTGGCCTTCGGCCGCAGCACCAGGGGCGTGGACTTCGACGCCCCGGACGGTCGGCCCGCCGACCTGATCTTCATGATCGCGGCACCGGCCGGTGCGGACGACACCCACCTGCAGATCCTCGCCGCGCTGGCCCGCCGGCTGATGGACCCCGCCTTCACCGGTGCCCTGCGCGATGCCGGGAGCCCGGGCGCGGTCGCGGCCCTGATCAACGGCGAGGAGGCACCGGCCGTCGTTCCCGCGACGGCCGCTGCTGCGGCGCCGGCCGCCGTTCCGGAGACGGGCGCCGTTCCTGACCCCGGCGTCGACAGCGGGCTGCGACTGGTCGCGGTGACCTCCTGCCCGACCGGCATCGCCCACACCTACATGGCGGCCAAGGCCCTGGAACTGGCCGCCGCCCGGGCGGGTGCGCGGATCCAGGTCGAGACCCAGGGGTCGGCCGGGACGACGGTGCTGGCCCCCGAGGTGATCGCGGCGGCCGACGCGGTGATCTTCGCCCATGACGTCGAGGTCCGGGACCGCGCCCGCTTCGCCGGCAAGCCGACCGTGGACGTGGGCGTGAAGGCCGCCGTCAACCGCGCCGACGACCTGATCGCGCAGGCCGCCGGGCTGGTCGCCGAGACCGGCAGCGGGGCGCGTGCCGTCGCCCCGGTCGCCGCAGCGAGCGCGTCGGCGGGCGAGCACTGGGCCCAGCGGCTGCGCAAGTACCTGATGACGGGCGTCAGTTACATGATCCCGTTCGTCGCGGCCGGCGGCCTGCTGATCGCCCTCGCCTTCGCGATCGGCGGCTACCAGATCGCCTCCGCCCCGTCCGTGCTGGGCCACTTCGACTGGACCTCCTCGCACAGCTGGGCGGCGATGCTGTTCCAGACCGGCAAGACCTCCTTCGGCTTCCTCGTCCCGATCCTCTCCGGGTACATCGCCTGGGCGATCGCGGACCGGGCGGCACTGGCCGCCGGAATCGCGGGCGGTGCCGTCTCGGTGGCGGTCGGCGCGGGCTTCCTCGGCGGCATCGTGTCGGGCCTGGCCGCGGGCTTCCTGGTGCTGTGGATGATCCGCTGGAACGTGCCGCGCGCGATCAGGGGCATCATGCCGGTCGTGGTGATCCCGCTGCTGTCGGTGGCGGCGGTCGGCTTCCTGATGTTCGTGGTGGTCGGCTCGCCGATCGCCTCGGCGATGAACGGCCTGACCGACTGGCTGAACGGCCTCTCCGGTTCCAACGCGGTCCTGCTCGGCCTGCTGCTCGGCGCGATGATGGCCTTCGACATGGGCGGTCCGCTCAACAAGGTCGCGTACACCTTCGCGGCCGGTGCGCTCACCGCCGCGGGTACCACCCCGGACGCCGGCAGTCTCAAGGTGATGGCCGCCGTGATGGCCGCCGGTATGACCCCGCCGCTGGGCATGGCCCTGGCGACCGTCGTCCGGCGTGGGCTGTTCACCTCCGAGGAGCGGGAGAACGGCAAGGCCGCCTGGGTGCTCGGCGCGTCGTTCATCACCGAAGGCGCGATCCCGTTCGCGGCGGCCGACCCGCTGCGGGTCATCCCGGCGAACATCGTCGGCAGCATGACCGCCGGCGGCCTGGTGATGGCCTTCGGCTCCACCCTGCGTGCCCCTCACGGTGGGATCTGGGTGCTCCCGCTGATCGGCAGTCCGTTCCTGTACCTGACCGCGGTCGCGGCGGGCACGGTGGTCACCACGGCGGTGGTGGTCCTGCTCAAGGGACTGCGGAAGCCCGCCGCCCAGGCGGCCTCGAACCTCGCCCAGAGGGAGCCGGTCGGCGCCTGACCCGAAGGCCTCCAAGCCGGAATCCGAGCCGGAATCCGAGCCGGAATCCGAGCCGGAGTCCGAGCCGGTTCAGGGCGCCCGCTCGTTCGAGCGGGCGCCCTGGCCGCGTCCGTGGGGGAGGAACGCGCACGGCCTCCGGCCGCGGTTCCGGCTCCGGCCCGGCTCCGGCCCGGAAGGATCGCGGGCCCGGTACGCGAACCGGTGGGTGCCGCGAGGGCCGGCCGACTTCTCGGAGGGTCGGCCCTCACCTCGTCGGGGCGAAGCCTCCCCAGACGGACGCGGTGCCGCCCGCCGACTGGGCGTCGACGCGGTAGCTGTCGTTCGCGGAACTGCGAACGCCGGCCGCGTGGTTGTACTGGCCGGCGAACTCGTGCTGCCCGGCGGGCACGGTACGGCCCGGCTTGAGCATCCAGCGGTAGACCAGCACACCGCCGGACTCCTGGACGGTGACGGTGAAGTCGTCGGCCGGCAGGGTCCGCCAGTTGCCGGTGTCCCGTACGTCGCCGGTCTGGGCGATGCGCAGTTCCACCGTGAGCGAGGTGAGTGGCTGGGTGGTCTTGAGGGCGAGGTTGCTCTGTGCCCAGTAGACGTTGCTGTGCGAGTCGATCGATCCCTCCGACCACAGCGGCCCGTTCTGGGCCCGGCTGCCGGAGGACGGGCTCGGGTGCGGACTGGCCGGGGTGGTGGTGGCTGGGGTCGGTGCCGGAGCGGTGGCGGTTGGGGGAGCCGACCGCGTCGGCGTCGGAGTGGCAGTCGGGGAGGGGGCGCTCGGAGCGGTGGTGGCGGTGTCCGACGGCGGCGGGGTCCGGATGATACCGGCGACGGCGAGGCCGCCGGTCGCCAGGATGCCGGCGGTGGCGAGGCCGGCGAGGGCGGCCTTGGGCCACGACCTCGCGAACGACGGTGTGCGGTGGCGGACGGGAGGTCCGGCCGCGCCGCGTTCGACGAGGGCCAGGATCCGTGCGCGGTCGGGCTGGTGGGCCTCGGCGGCCTCGCGCAGTCGCCAGGCGATGTCCTCGTTCACCGATTCCTCCTTCCTGTCGCCAGTTCGCCGACCGCTCGTGCGCCGAGTGCGCGTTCCAGCTCGGCCATCCCCTTCGAGGTCTGGCTCTTCACCGTACCGACCGATATGCCCAGTGCCACGGCGGTGTCCTTCTCCGACAGGTCGAACGCGTGGCGCAGCACCACGCACGCCCGCTTGCGGAACGGTAGCCGGGCGAGCGCCGTACGGACGTCCAGCACGGCAGCCACGTCCGGGCCGTCCGTTCTCTCCGGGGCGCGGGACCAGAACAGCAGGATCCGGCGCCGCTCCCGGACCGCGCTGCGGATCCGGGCCCGGGCCATGTTGGCGACCACCCCGCGCGCGTAGGCGAGCGGGTGGTCGGCCGCGCGGAGCCGGTCCCAGCGTTGCCACAGGGCGATCAGGGCGTCCGCGGCGAGGTCGTCGGCCGCGTCCGTCTCGCCGGTCAGGAGGTGGGCGAGACGGGCGAGTTCGGCGTAGTGGCGTTCGAAGAAGTCGTGGAACTCCGCGGACGCGTCATCGAGGAGCATTTCCCCCGGTCGCCCTCTCCCTGCAATGTGAGCGTTAACAACCGGCATGAGCCTAGCAGTGCCCGTCTCCGGGGTGGGGCGGTGGTCGCCCCGGCGGGGGACCACCGCCGGCTGACGGGCGAGCGGCGCGGTCAATGCCGGGCGAACTGGACTCGGGTCGGCTGGGCGACGTCCGGCTGCAACGCGACGCCGTCGACGGTGAGTTGCTCGCCGTAGATGTCGGTGACCCTGATCGGTCCGCCGCACCCGCTCCCGTCGGGGGAGAGGAAGTAGTTGTAGTCGGTGCGGGACAACTGCCGCCAGCCGCCGCCGGTGAGGACCTCCAACGCCGCTACCGGGTTCCGATGGCCGATCACCTGGATCCCGCACCACCACTGGGTGGACCCGGTCTTGTACCGGATCGACATGGCGTCCGGCGCGACGGGGCTCAGCAGCGACCAGGTGATCGGTAGGCGGCCCACCGACAGGTCGGCGAGTTTGGCGAAGGCCTCGTGGCTGAGGTCGAGCTGCCCGGGTGCGCAGGGCAGCGGGCACTCGTTGACGATCCGCACCGTGATGCTCGCCCCGTTGGCCGCGCGGACGAGTACGAACGCTCCGCATGCCTTGGACGACTCGTAGTCGGTGTGGTTCATTGCCGCGATCATGAGGTCGCCGGACGGGCCGAACGAGCAGGCGCCGTTGCCGTCGGCGGCGTCGTAGGAGGTTGCGACGCCCTGGTAGCTCGTCCCGGGCTTGATCCGCCCGGCCTGGGACGCCGTGGCCGGTGCGGTGCGGGCACCGCCGGTGGTGGCCGACGGCGACGGGGTGGCCGTGGTGACCGGGGCGGCCGACGGTCGCGCCGTGAGAGTGGCCGATGGCGACGGGGTGCCGGTGGCCGAGGGCGGGGGGCTGGTGACCGACGGCGGTGCCGCCGAGGGCGTGGGATCGGCCGGGACGCCGGTACCGGGCGGCGTGCTCGGCTCGGTGGCCGCGACGGAGGCGGCAGCCGGCTCCGTGGCACCGGCCTCGCCACTGCTCCCCGGGAGGAGCGCGAAGGCCAGGCATACCAGTAGACCGACCGCCACCAGCGCCAGCGGTATGCCCATGACCAGCCCGCGCCTGCGGTTCGACTGCGGGGCGGCGTGCTTCGTTGCCCTCATTCCCGTCCATTCGGTAGATCGACTCGACGTTGCACTGCCCAGTGGGCGCCGGAGACGGAAAGGTTGCCGCTCCGGCGCAGGTTCTTTCGGCCGGCCCGCGGACGGGCGACACGTATCCGCCGCCCGGGCCGGGCGAGGCGGTCGGCCTGTGCAGGTCTGCGGAGGAGGGGAACCCCGGCCGGTTCGGCGGCTGGGGTTCCCTGTGGTGGGTTGGGGGGTGGGTCAGTGCTGGAGGGTGAGGAGGCCGGGCCGCCAGGGCAGTTGGTCGTAGGGGCCGTTGGCGGTGGGGGACTTGCCCTGGTAGAGGAACTGGAGGTTGCAGGGGTCGATGGTCATGGTCTGGTCGGGGTTGTTGCGGACCAGGTCGCCGTGGCTGATGTCGTTGGTCCAGGTGGTGCCGCTGTTGGCCTTGCCGGCGAAGGGGTTGCTTTCGCTGGCGGCTTGCGGGGTCCACGTACCGTTGAGGCTGGTGGCCGTGAAGGAGCGGAAGTAGCGCCCGCTGGCGCCCTGGGCTTCGACGATCATGAGGTACTGGTTCTGGTCCTTGACCTTGTAGACCTGCGGTGCCTCGAAGAGTTTGGTCGGGGAGTCGGTCATGACGGTGGTGTAGGAGGAGCCGAAGTTGCCGGGGAAGTTCCCGATCGGCATGCTCGCCCGGTAGATGCTGCCGTTGTCGCCGGCGAAGAACAGGTACATGTTCTGGTCGTCGGCGATGAGGGTCTGGTCGATCGGGCCGGTGCCGGAGTTGGGGATGCTGCCGGTGAACAGCGGCTGCGGCGCGGACCAGCCGTTGGGGTCGGTGGGGTCGCTCGACGTGCGGTAGACGAAGGGCCACGGACCCCACTGGTACGCCAGTACCCAGATGTTCTTGGGCGCGAAGTAGAACAGGGTGGGCGCCACCGCGGCCTGGCTCATCCCGGTCTGGCCGGCCGAGGCCATGTCCGACCAGTTCGTGAAGGGACTGAACATCATCGAGCCGTACGACGACCCCGACACGTTCGACGCGTAGACCAGGTGCTTGCCCTTGTACACCACGTCGGTGAAGTCCTTCACCGACGCCCACCCGTTCGCGGGCTGCGCCAGCGCACCCGTCGACGACCAGCGGTACGTCGACGGCAGAGCGCACGTGCCGGAGGTGATGCCCCCGCCCGGCGTGCGGCTGCTGCCGCCCAGGGCGGTGAGCACCGCGCTGTAGGCGGGCTTCTTGTTGCCGCTGCCGTCGAACAGCAGCGGGTTCTCACCGGTGCGCCAGGAGTCGCTGTCGCGGATGCCCCACCCCGTGATGCCGGTGCAGCGAGCGACGTTGAGGCAGTCCCGGACGGTGTTGGCGTACGCGGTGGCGGACGCCTGGGCGATGTCGAGCTCGGTGATCTGGACGTCCACGCCGAGCGCGGCGAAGTTGGACAGGGTGGTCTGGAAGCTGGCCGGCGGGCCGCCGGCGCCGAAGTGGCTCTGGAAACCGACGCAGTCGATGGGTACGCCGCGGGACTTGAAGTCCTTGACCATGCTGTAGACGCCCTGGGTCTTGGCGTCGGACCAGTTCTCGATGCTGTAGTCGTTGTAGCAGAGCTTGACCGAGGGGTCGGCGTTCCGGGCGGTGCGGAAGGCCTCCTCGATGAAACCGTTGCCCAGCACGTCCTGGAACACGGAGCTGCGGTGCTGGCCGCTGCCGCCGTCGTCGAACGCCTCATTGACCACGTCCCAGGCGTAGATCTTGCCCTTGTAGTGGGTCATCTCGGTGGTGATGTGATTGTCCATCACACTGCGAAGGGTGTTGGCGTCGGTGATGGAGCGGACCCAGCCGGGCAGTTGGGAGTGCCAGACCAGCGTGTGGCCGCGCATGCGCTGGCCGTGCGCGGAGGCGTGGCTGACGATCGAGTCGGCGGGGGCGAAGTTGAACGATCCGCGGGAGGGTTCGGTGGTGTCCCACTTCATCTCGTTCTCCGGGGTGATCATGTTGAATTCCCGGTCGAGAATGGTGGAGTACGTCGAGTCGCCGAGCCTGCCCGAGGCCACCGCCGTGCCGAAGTAGCGGCCGCTGCGGGCCGCCGCACCGGCCAGCGTGCGGGCCTTCGGCGTGTGTGCGGCCTGGGCGACCAGCGGTACGGCAGCACCCGCGGCGGCGAGAACCACGGCGGTGGCGAGCACACGGCGGGTTGCCTTGCGGCGGCGATGAGAGCGTTTCTGATCTGGCAACGGCTTGTCCTTCTCGCACAGTGGGCCTTGGTCCAGGCCCCGGTTACCCGTCAGTTGTCGCCACGCACGCAAAGGTTGCCGCGATCGGGGGAGGAATTTTTTGTCGAGCCGGAGATCGGCGCGGCCCTCATCCCGTCGGGGCAAAGCCGCCCCGGACCGCGAGGGCGCCTGCGGTGGTCCCGGCGTCGGCGGGGTAGGTGTCGTCCTCAAGCGGGCTGCCCCGGCCTTCCGAGGAGGCCGGGGTGAGCGGTCGGGGCCCGGACGGCGTTGACGTCAGAGGGCGGGAAAGGCGGGGAAGGTGCAGGTGGGGGCCGTGCCCGGGCCGTCGGTGGTGGTCACGGTGACGTCGGGGCCGGAGGGGTGGAGGTCGGTGTCGGTGGCGGTGATGCGGGCGTTGGCGGCGGTCGCCGTGGTGACGTCGAGGTTGAGGTGTGCCAGGGCCAGTTCGAGCGGGTGGGCCTTGTCCAGTCCGACCAGGGTGGACCTCGCACCGCTGGGGGAGTGGGTTGCGGTGACGCCGTCGACGGTGATGCCGGTGAACCAGGGGGTGTTGGAACCGCTGCCGGCGGAGTAGTGGGTGTCGAAGACGAGCGGGGCGCGGACGGCGTCGAGGCAGGTGTTCAGGTAGGTGACGCCGGTGACCCTGCCACCGTTGGCGGGGGAGCTCTTGATCCGGATGCCCGTGCTGGAGCCGCTGGCGTTGCCGAGGGCGTCGGTGCCGGTGAGGGTGTTGTCGCGGAAGAGGACGTTGGTCACGCCGCTGCTGGTCTCACTGCCGACGGAGATGCCGTGGGTGCCGTAGAAGTGGTTGTTCGTCACGGTGATGTTGCTGCTGGGCTTGTTGCCGGCCTTGATGGCGATGCCGTCGTCGCCGTCCATGACGGAGGAGTCGGTGATGGTGACGTTGGTGGCGCCGGCCGGGTCGATGCCGTCGGTGTTGCGGGCGGTGGCGGGGGTCTTGATCCGCACGCCCCAGGCGGTGAAGCCGTTGCCGCCGTTGTAGACGACGTGGAAGTTGGGGGAGTTGAGCAGGTCGACGTGGTAGAGGGTGAAGTCGTCGGAGTTGTCGGCCTGGATCAGCCGGGGGTTGTTCTGGTTGGAGCCGGCCTGCTGCGCGTCGGTGGCGAGTTGCCACCAGCTGGTGGTGGTGCCGAGGACGGTCTGGTCGCCGCGGCCGTCGATGCGGCCCTGGCCGCCGTCGGCGGCGCGGACGGCCTCGATGCCGGCGTTGGCTCCGGCAACGCTGATCAGCGGCTTGCAGCCGCCGCTGGAGGAGGCGAGGGTGCCGCAGGTCGGCTTGCCGGTGATCTGGTAGTCGACGGGGTTGCGTGAGCCGTACAGGGTCACGTTGCTGTCCAGGAGCAGGACCTCGCCCTGATGGATGGTCAGCGGTCCGGTGAGGAAGGCGTTGTGGCCGGCGTCGGTGGCCTGCAGGCGGATGGCGACGGTGTTGTGTCCGGTCTGGGTGCAGGTGTCGAGGGCGTGCTGGATGCGGACCGTGTCCGGTGGGGTGGTTTCGCTGCCCTGGTCGGTACTGCGGGAGGGCATGGTCCGGGCGGCGGGGACGGTGGCGCAGACGGTGTTGGGCGGTGCGGGCTCGGTGACGTGACGGGTGTCGCCGGTCGCTGTTCCGGCGGGCACGGTCGAGCCGGTGCTGGTCGAGGTCGCCCGGTCGACCGGGTTCCAGCCGTCGGTGCCCGCGAGGTACGTGGTGGCGGTGTACTCGCCGGCCTGGGCCGCCGACAACTGCGGGCTGTCGGCGGTCGTGGCAGCGCCCGGTCCGGTGTTGCCGTACGAGGTGAGGCGGGCCGAGTGCCAGGAGATGCCGCTCATGTCGGTCCACGGGGTGGCGCTCTTGACCGCGGCCGGGAGCACCGTGTTGCGGACGACCACCTGGGCGACGGCGGAGGCGGTGGGGTGCCAGGGCCGGCCGAGGTAGTAGGTGCCGTCCTTCGCGGTGGAGCGGACGGCGCTGTCGGTGATCAGGAGGCCGTACTTGTGCGCGGCTTCCGTGTTGGCGGCGGTGAGGAAGCCGTTGAGGCCGCCGGCGGGGGCGCCGTCGTCGTCGGCCTGGATGGTGGCACGGTCGAGGACGGCGGTGGCGTTGCCGAAGATCATGTCGACGGCACCCTCGACGTAGTCGTCGGTGAAGTACTGGCGGGTCTGCGCGGTGGCGTTCGGGGACCAGGCGAGCAGGGTGTCCTGGTGGCCGATGATGCGGTCGTTGCGGAAGACCTGGCGGTCGCCCTCGGCCGCCACCGCGACGGCCTGGGTCGCGGTGCCCGGCTGCGCGGCGGCCCGGTCGAAGGTGTTCTCGACGGTCAGGTTCTCCACGGTCAGTCCGGTGGCGGCGAAGGTGGCCGTGGCGCTGCCCTCGGTGCCGAGTTGGCCGCCGCCGGACTTGGCGGAGGCGGCGGAGTTGCCATAGGTGATGACGACGTCGGCGGGGTTGCCGGTGCCGCCCACGATGGTCAGTCCGTCCTTGCCGACCGGCACCCGTACCACCTCGTGGTACGTGCCCTTGGCGATCCGGATCCGGTCGCCGGGTCGCGCGCCGTCCACCGCTGCCTGCACGGTTCGGTACCGGCCGCTGCCGTCAGCGGCCACCGTCAGCGTGTGGGCTTTCGCGGGCAGGGCGGCCTGGGCGATCAGGGGGACGGCGGCGCCCATGACGGCGAGGACTCCGGCGGCGGCGAGCACGCGGCGGGTCGCCGGGCGTCGGCGGTGCGTGCGTCGGTCGAGATCTGGCAACGGCTTGTCCTTCCGGAGCGGCGGCCTGCGGACGGCAGGCCGGGTCGTCCATCAGTTGCCGCCGCGCGACGGAAGGTTGCCGCGCGGGCGCAGGTTCTTTCGGCCGGCCGGGGGCGGGCGAGGCGCATCCGCCGCCCGCCCCCGGGCCGTGCCGGTCAGGACGGGTCGCCGTACACCACGCCGCGGCCGTAGCCGCCCAGGTACACCCGGCCGTAGACATCGGGGTCGCCGGAGATGACGTTGATGACGCTCCCGCCGAACTGGTGTTGGTCGTCGTTGATCCGGACCCAGGTCGAGCCGCCGTCGGTGGAACGGAACAGGCCTGTGGCGCCCTTCACCTTCCCGCTCAGGTAGACGGCCTGGTAGCCGGCACCGGGCGCCGCCTTGCCGAAGCCGACGGCGCCCGCCTGCTCGACGCCGTCGAGTCTGCGGAAGCTCGCCCCGCCGTCGGTGGAGTGCCGCAGACCGTTGCCCGCGCCGGCGATCCACAGGTCACCGGCGACGCCCGGGACCGCCTTGAGCTGCCCGTCGCCCAGGCCCGTGGCCCGGGCGGTGAAGTGCTTCCCGCCGTCGGTGCTGACGTACAGGGTGCCGCCACTGAGGGCGTAGAAGGTGTTCGCTGCCGAACGGTCGGCCACCACGGCCGCGTCCTTCGGCAGGCCGGAGACCGCCGCCCAGGACACGCCGCGGTTGGTCGAGAGGAACGGAGCCAGGCCCGTGGGGGTCCACACCACGGTGCCGCCGTCCGCCGAGACGGCCGCGGAACCGCCGCCCGCGTCACCCACCGGAGCCGCCGCGAAGGGGGTCCAGCCGGCTCCGCCGTCGGTCGAGTAGGCGCCGTGCTGCGCGCCGCCGAGGCCGACCCGCACGATGAACTCCGGCTTGCCCTGGGCGAAGTCGATGCCGGTGGTGTTGGTGAACAGCGGACCGCTCAGCGCCTTGGCGGGGACCTTGGTGAGGTCCTCGTGCCGGAACCCGCTGACGTCGCCGAGCGCGCTGATCAGCGGGAGGCCGGGGGGCTTGACCAGTCCGAGCGTCGCGGTCTCCTCCAGACCCTTGGCCGGAATGGTCCAGTGCGTCGGACGCCCGCCGTCCGCCGCCGTCACGTCGGTGCTGCCCCACATGCCCGAGCCGGTGCCGTACAGCACATGCCCGGAGTCGAAGGGGTCGATGGCCAGCGCGCCCATCCAGTGCCCGATGCCGGTGCCCACGTACGGCGCCGCGGAGTCGTCCCGCTGTGAGCTCGCACCCAGCGCCTTCCAGGAGGCGCCGCCGTCGGTCGAGCGGTACAGCTCGTCCGAGGGCCACCAGCGGTCCAGCGTGGTGACCATCACCGTGGCCGGGTGCTGCGGGTCCACCGCCAGGCCGGCGAAGCCGTAACTGCCGCTGGACGGGGAGACGTTCTTCCAGGCCCCGGTGGACGGCGTGTACTTCCACACCGAGCCGGCCGTCGCCCCGTTCGGGCCGGGCGCGTTGGTGTACGTCAGGTAGAACGAGCCGTCACCGGACAGCACACCGTGCTGCGGCAGCTGCCCCGTCGGCTGACCCGGCACGGCCTGCCAGGTGGCGCCGCCGTCGGTGGAGCGGTACAGCGAGGTCGACTTGTCGGCCACCCCGACGTAGATCGTCCTGCTGCCGGACGGACCGAAGGTCACGAAGGACAGGCCGACCCCGCTGCCGGCCCCGTCCTTGACGGGGAAGGCGCCGACCTGGCTCCAGGTCGCGCCGTAGTCCGTGCTGCGCCACAGCCCGTTCTTGCGGGTGCCCAGGTAGAGCGTGCGGTTGTCGGAGGGGTCCACCACCAGCCGCTCGCCCATGGACCGCCCGTCCTCGTTGCCGCCGAGCTTGAACGGCAGGTCGGTGCGCTGGAACGTCCGGCCCTGGTCGGTGGAGCGCAGGATCGCGCCGTTGCCGGCCCAGTCGTTGGTGTAGGTGCCGCTGGCCAGGTAGAGGCGGTTCGGATCGACCGGGTCGGTCGCCAGGCTCTCGATCCCGAGCAGGTTCCAGTCGCCGCCGCCGATCCAGTCGGTCAGCGAGGTCCACCGCCCGGCGGTCGCGTCCCAGCGGTAGGCACCGCCGATGTCCGTCCGGGCGTACAGCAGGTCCTTGCGGGCGGGGTTGAAGACCAGTCCGGTGACGAACCCGCCCCCGACGATCTGGGCGTTGTGCCAGGTGTAGCCGCCCGTGCCGGACACCTTGACCAGCCGCCAATGCTGGTTGGCGCTGCCCCGGTCGGCGTACTGGATGAGCGGCACGCCCTCGTCGCCGCCGCCGCCCCACACGTCCAGCACCATGCCGCTGGCGCGGGAGACGAACTTCACCGCGCCGTCGCCGACGTCCTGCATCCGCCACTGCTGGGCGGGGGCGGCGTGGTCGGTCTGCTGCTCGACGGCGGCGGCGGACTGCGAGGAATCACCGCGCACTCCGAGGACCTTGTGGCTGCCGTGATTCTCCAGCTCGTAGTAGCCGTCCCCCGCCAGCCGCAGCCGCCACTGCTGGCTCACGGCACCGGCCGCGGGGTTCATCTGCCGGGCCCAGGCGCCGTCGGACGTGTCCGCACCGGGAACGTCCAGCGCCTTGTCGCTGCGGACGGACACCAGCGTGTAGTAGGCGTCGGGATCCACCGACGCGGCCTTCGAGTCGGCCTGCACGAACAGCAGGTAGGGGCCGAGCACACCGGGCACGCCCAGGGCCAGGCCCAGCGTGGTCCAGCGCCGACGGTGACGCCCACGGGGACGCCGCACACCACCGGCGGCCGGGCGCACGCGCCGGCCGCGGCCGTCCGCCGTGGGATCCGTCTCGTTCATGGGGGCTACTCCTTGCTTCGGCCCGCCGCCACGCACCCGCCCGGATCAGCGGAGCGCGGCGGCGGACGGCGGTGGGATCGGACGACCCGCGAGCGGCTTCCGTCCTCGCGGTCACCCGTCAGTTGCCGCCGTCGCGGAGGAGGTTGCCGCCCGGCCGAAAAGATCGTCTCCTGCGTCGCCGTCGCCGGCCTGTTCGGCGCCTTGACGTCGTCCCGCAAGATCCTCTTCGTGCAGATCGTGCCCGCCCTCGTCGTGCTCGCCTTGGTGTTTCCGGCCCAGTGAGTACGACAGGGCCGGAAACGCGTGTCGCCCTCGGCCGTCCGATGGAGGACGGCCGAGGGCGAGGGAATCCGGGGTGGTTCCGGCGTCAGGAACCGGCCCGGCGCTTGTTGTAGACGTCGAAGCCCACCGCCGCGAGCAGCACCAGGCCCTTGATCACCTGCTGGTAGTCGGTGCCGACACCGACCAGCGACATGCCGTTGTTCAGCACGCCGAGCACCAGGCCACCGATGATCGCGCCCATGACGGTGCCGACGCCGCCGCTGGCGGAGGCGCCGCCGATGAAGGCGGCGGCGATCGCCTCGAGTTCGAAGTTGATGCCGGCCTGCGGGGTGCCGGCGTTGAGCCGCGCCGCGAAGACCAGCCCGGCCAGCGCCGCGAGGACGCCCATGTTGGTGAAGGCGAGGAAGACGACCCGCTTGCTCTTCACCCCGGACAGCTTGGCCGCCGCCTCGTTGCCGCCGATGGCGTAGGTGTGCCGGCCGATGATCGAGTTGCGCATCAGGTAGCCGAAGCCGACCAGCAGGGCGCCGAGGATCAGCAGGACGATCGGCACGCCGTGGTAGCTGGCCAGCAGCAGGGTGAACACGAGCACGGCCGCCGTGATCACGGCGAGCTTGGCCAGGAACAGTCCGAGCGGGAGCACCTCCAGCCCGTAGGAGGCGGTCTGCCGCCGGCCGCGCAGCTCCTGGAGGACCGCGACGGCCAGCACCGCGAGGCCTAGCAGCAGGGTGAGGTTGTGGTAGTTGGTGTGCGGGCCGACCTCGGGGAGGAAGCCGCTGCTGATGCTCTGGAAGCCCTTGGGGAACGGCGCCACCGACTGGCCCTGCAGCAGGATCTGGGTGCCGCCGCGGAACAGCAGCATGCCCGCCAGGGTGACGATGAAGGACGGGATCCCGAGGTAGGCGATCCAGAAGCCCTGCCAGGCGCCGGCGAGGGCGCCGATCACCAGCGCGACCAGCATCGCCACGGGCCACGGCAGGTGGTGCTCGACCATCATCACCGCGGCGGCGGCCCCGACGAAGGCGGCCAGCGAGCCGACCGAGAGGTCGATGTGCCCGGCGATGATGACGATCATCATCCCGATCGCCAGGATGAGGATGTAGCCGTTCTGCTGGATCAGGTTGGTGATGTTGAGCGGCTGGAGCAGGATGCCGTCCGTCCAGATCTGGAACAGCAGCACGATCAGCGCGAGGGCGACCAGCATGCCGTACTGGCGCACGTTGCCGCGCAGCGCGCGGGCCAGTACGGAGCCGACGGACGGACTCGGGCCGGGCTCAGGCCCGTTCTGGGCGGAGTCCGGGATGATCTCGGTCTGGGCCATGCCTCACACCTGCTCGTTGCTGGATGCGGCGCTCATGGTCATGAGCCGCATGAGGGATTCCTGGGTGGCGTCGGCGCGGGCGACCTCGCCGGTGATCCGGCCTTCGGCCATGGTGTAGATCCGGTCGCACAGGCCCAGGAGTTCGGGGAGTTCGGACGAGATGACGAGCACGGCCTTGCCCTGGGCGGCCAGCTCGGCGATGACGGTGTAGATCTCCGCCTTGGCGCCGATGTCGATGCCCCGGGTGGGCTCGTCGAGGATCAGCACCTCCGGCTCGGCGAAGATCCACTTGCTGAGGACGACCTTCTGCTGGTTGCCGCCGCTGAGCGTGCCGGTCCGGGTGAACACCGTCGGGGCCTTGATGTTCATGGTCTGCCGGAACGATTCGGCGACCTTGCTCTCCTGGTGCCGGTCGACCCGGCCGTACCGGGCGACCTTGCCGAGCGCGCTCAGCGAGATGTTCCGGCTGATGTCGTCGATCAGGTTGAGGCCGAAGTGCTTGCGGTCCTCGGTGACGTACGCGATGCCGTGCCCGATGGCCTCCGGCACCGTCCGGGTGCGGACCTCCCGGCCGTGCAGCAGCACCCGTCCGCCGCTCCAGCGCCCGTACGAGCGCCCGAAGACGCTCATCGCGAGTTCCGTGCGGCCGGCGCCCATCAGGCCGGCGACGCCGACGATCTCGCCGCGCCGCACGTTCAGGGAGGCGCCGTCCACCACGGTGCGCTGCTGGTCGATCGGGTGACGGACGGTCCAGTCCTCGATCTCGAAGGCGACCTCGCCGATGTCGGGGGTGCGGTCGGGGTAGCGGTGCTCCAGGTCCCGACCGACCATGCCGCGGATGATCCGGTCCTCGGAGATGCCCTCCGGACCGATCGCGATGGTCTCGATGGTCTGCCCGTCGCGCAGGATGGTGACGGCGTCGGCGACCCGGGCGATCTCGTTCAGCTTGTGCGAGATGATGATGCAGGAGATGCCCTGCGCCTTGAGTTCCAGGATCAGGTCGAGGAGCTTGCGGCTGTCCTCGTCGTTCAGCGCGGCGGTCGGCTCGTCCAGGATGAGCAATTTGACCTTCTTGGCCAGCGCCTTGGCGATCTCGACCAGTTGCTGCTTGCCCACGCCGAGGTCGGCGATCCGGGTGTGCGGGCTCTCCTCCAGGCCGACCTGCCGGAGCAGCTCGGCGGCGTGGGTGAGCGTCCGGTGCCAGCTGATGATGCCCCGGGAGGCGTGCTCGTTGCCGAGGAAGACGTTCTCGGCGATGGACAGGTACGGCACCAGCGCGAGTTCCTGGTGGATGATGACGATGCCACGCTGCTCACTGGCCCGGATGTCCTTGAACCGGCAGGGATCGCCCTCGAAGAGGATCTCGCCCTCGTAACTGCCGTGCGGGTAGACCCCGCTGAGCACCTTCATCAGGGTGGACTTGCCGGCGCCGTTCTCCCCGCAGACGGCGTGCACCTCGCCGGCGGCCACGGTCAGGTTGACCTCGGAGAGCGCCTTGACACCGGGGAACGACTTGCTGATCGACCGCATCTCGAGAACGGGTCCAGCCATGGTTGTGCGTCCGTATCGTTCGGGGCGGTGCGGTGGGGATCCATCGGGCGCCCGGGGGGAGCCCGGGCGCCCGCCGCACCGCCGGTTCGGCGTGAGGCCCGTCGAGCGGGCCCCACGGGCTACTTGAGCTGGTCCGCGGTGTACTGGCCGCTGTCGACCAGGACCTTCTGGTAGTTGTCCTTGTCGACGCTGACCGGCTGGAGCAGCTCGGCCGGAACGACCTTCGCGCCGTTGTTGTACTGGGTGGTGTCGTTGACCTCCGGCTTCCCACCGGTCAGCAGCGCGTCGCCCATCTGGACGGCGACCTTGGCGAGTTGCCGGGTGTCCTTGTAGACGGTCTGGGTCTGCTCGCCCGCGATGATCGACTTCACCGAGGCCAGCTCGGCGTCCTGGCCCGTGACGATGGGCAGGGACTTGGCGGTGCCGTAGCCGACGCCCTTGAGCGAGGAGAGGATGCCGATCGAGATGCCGTCGTACGGGGAGAGCACGGCGTCGACGTGGGCGGTGGTGTAGGCCTTGCTCAGCAGGTTGTCCATCCGGGACTGGGCGAGACCGCCGTCCCAGCGCAGTGTGGCGACCTGGTTGAAGTCGGTCTGGCCGCTCTGCACGACCAGCTTCTTCTGGTCGATGTACGGCTTCAGGACGCTCATCGCGCCGTTGAAGAAGAAGGTCGCGTTGTTGTCGTCCGGCGAGCCGGCGAACAGCTCGATGTTGAACGGTCCCTTGCCGTCCTTGAGGCCGAGCTTGTCGGCGATGTATCCGCCCTGGAGGACGCCGACCTTGTAGTTGTCGAAGGTCGCGTAGTAGTCGACGTTCTGGGTACCCCGGATCAGCCGGTCGTAGGAGATGACCGGAATGTGCGCATCGGCGGCCTTCTGCAGCACGTTGGTGAGGGAGGAGCCGTCGATGGCGGCGATCACCAGCAGCTTGGCGCCCTTGGTGATCATGTTCTCCACCTGGGAGACCTGGTTCTCCACCACGTTGTCGCCGTACTGCAGGTCGGTCTTGTAGCCCTTGGCCTGGAAGTCCTTGACCATGTTGTTGCCGTCGTCGATCCAGCGTGCCGACGACTTGGTCGGCATCGCGATGCCGATGAGTCCGCCCTTGGCGTCGCCCTTGGCGGCCCCGTCGCCGACTCCGTTGGCGCTCTGCCCGCAGGCCGCCAACGAGAGCGTCAGGCCCACCGCGACGAGGCCCGCTGAAAGCTTCCGCACAGTTCCTCCAGTGATGATGTTCCGCGACCGGGACAGCGCGCCCCTGGCTGGGCGACTGGGAGCGGTCGAGCGGGGCCGGCCGGAGCGGTCCCTCGCGCTGTGGAACGTCGGGGTGGCGGCAGCTCTGGCCTGGTGTGACATGAAGTGTTAACGCTAACAAGAGTGGCGTCAAGGCCCCCGGGATCACCGTTGGATCGCGATGTCCCGTCGGCCGGTCCGGCCGGGTGTGCCGCACCGGAAGGGGAGGCCCTGTCGGAGTTCGCAGGGTGACAATTCAGCGAATGATCGGTGAACGAGAGGTTCTGGTGCGGGCGGTGGAGCCGGGGTACTGGCCCTGTGCCAGGGCGTGCTCCCCGCCGTGGGTGTCGTGTCGTCCGTCTCCCGCCGGCGGTCGGGAGACGGGCACCTGTCGGTCCGGGGACCAGCCGGTGGCCAGGGTCGGGTCGCAGGCCCGGAGGATCGGGTTGACGGCCTGGACGGAGGGACGTGCCGGTGCCGAGGGGCGGGCTCAGGACCGCCTCGCCACGTGCCTGGCGCGCAGGCGGTCGGCCGTGATGGCCAGCCCCAGGACGCAACCGAGCACGATGTTGGTGTAGTCGGAGTTGACCTGGAGGGTGGTCAGCCCGTTGTTGATCAGCTCTAGCAGGACGGCACCGGCGACGATCCCCAGGACGCGCCCCTGCCCTCCGGTCAGGCTGACCCCGCCGATGACCGCAGCCGCGATCGCCGAGAGCTCCCAGCCGACGCCGACGCCGCTGGCGGAGCCGACTCCCATCCGGCCCAGCACGAGCATTCCGGCGAAGGCCGACACCAGCGAGGAGGTCACGTACATCGACACCACCCGCCGGTCGCCGCGAATGCCGGCCAGCCTGGCCGCCTCGGGATTGCCGCCGACCGCGTAGACCTGCCGTCCGGCGTAGGTCCGCTCCAGGAAGAACCACGCGGCGACGGCGACCACCGCGAACAGCACGAGCGGCACCGGGACTTGGGCCAGATAACTCTGGCCGACGTCGCCGAAGAACGGGGAGATGCCGACGATCGAGGTGCCGGAGGTGATCGCCAGGGTCACGCCCTGCGCCACGGTGTAGGTGACCAGGGTGACGACGAACGGCGGCATCCGCAGCCGGGTGACGGCCAGTCCGTGGACCAGGCCGACCAGTCCGGCGAAGGCCAGCGTGGCCAGGACGGCCAGACCCGCGGGCAGGCCGGCCCGGACGTTGAACCAGGACATCAGGATCACGCTGGTGCCCAACAGGGCGCCCACCGACAGGTCGATGCCGCCGGTCAGGATGACCAGCGACTCGCCGATCGCGATCAGCCCGTACTGGGCCAGGTCGGCGCCCATGCCCTGGAGGTTGACCGCGCTCGCGAAGGTGTCCCGAGCCAGCGCGAGCGCCGCGAACACGGCGACGCAGGCGAGGACGACGCCCACCTCCGGGGTGTCGACCAGCATGCGCAACCGGCTCCGCGCCGGTGCCGCCGTGGACTCGTGGGCGGGAGCGGTCTCGGTGGTCATGCGGGTCCCTCCGTGCTCGCCGCCGGCTTTGGCCGGCTGGTGGCTGCTGTCATGATCCGTTCCTTGCCGAAGTGCTCGCGCGGCAGGTCGGCGACGATCCGTCCGTGGGCCATCACGAGGATCCGGTGGCAGACCCACAGCAGTTCCTCCAGTTCGGACGAGGCGGCCAGAACGGCGAGCCCGTCCGCCGCGGCCCGGTCGATGAGCCGGTAGATCTCGGCCTTGGCACCCACGTCGACGCCGCGGGTGGGCTCGTCGAGCAGCAGCACGGCGGGGGCGGTGTGCAGCCAGCGCCCGAACACCACCTTCTGCTGGTTGCCGCCGGACAGGTCGCCGATCGGCTGCTCCTGGCTGTGCAGCCGTACGCCCAGGGCGTCGACGATCCGTTGTGAGCGTGCACGGTCGCCCCGGGGCGTGAGCACCCCGTACCGGGAGTCGCGCCGCAGGGTGGCCAGGGTCGCGTTCCACCGCACCGGGTGCGACAGCAGCAGGGACTGCTCCTTGCGGTCCTCCGGCACCAGGCCGATGCCCGCGGCGACGGCGTCCGCGGGGTGGCGCGGGCGGAAGCGGCGCCCGCCCAGCTCGACCTCGCCGCCGGTGCGGGGCTGCGCGCCCATCAGGGTGTGCAGCAGCCGGCTGCGGCCCGAGCCCATCAGGCCGGCCACGCCGACGATCTCACCGGCCCGCAGGTCCAGGTCGACCGGGCCGAGGCCGTCCGCAGTCAGCCCCCGGGCGGTCAGGACGGTGCGGGCCGTCGCCGGGACGGGGCGTACGGCGACATCGCGGGTGAGTTCGCCGCCGACCATCTCGCGGATCATCCGCGCCTCGGTGGCCTCGGCCGGGCCGAGGTCCGCGACCAGGCGGCCGCCGCGCAGCACCACCACCCGGTCGGCGATGTCCCGCACCTCGTCCAGCCGGTGGCCGATGAACAGCACCGCGCCGCCGTCCGCGGCGTGCCGTCGGGCGAGGGCGAGGACCTTACCGGCCTCGACCGGCCCGAGCGAGGAGGTCGGCTCGTCCAGGATCAGGACCAGCGGCCGGTTGCCCCAGGCCTTGGCGATCTCGATCATCTGCCGCAGCGGGACCGGGAGTTGCTCCACCGGTCGGTCGACGTCGACGCCCTCGACGCCGATGTCCGCCAGCAGTTCGCGGGCCTCGCGCCGGGTGCCGGCGCGGTCGAACAGGGCCCGGCGCAGCCTCCCCGCGCCGCCGGTGGCCCGGGTGAGCCGGCCGAGCAGCAGGTTCTCGGCCACGCTCAGCCGGCCCACCAGCGGGAACTCCTGCGCGACCAGGCTGACGCCGAGCGCCTTCGCGTGGTCGGGCCGCCCC
Organism: Kitasatospora sp. NPDC058190; assembly: GCF_042883685.1. NCBI lineage: Bacteria > Bacillati > Actinomycetota > Actinomycetes > Kitasatosporales > Streptomycetaceae > Kitasatospora > Kitasatospora sp. NPDC058190. The sequence continues at coordinate 32,835 of NZ_JBHVVI010000054.1, read as the reverse complement.
GGCTGGAGGGGGCGGTCCGCGATCAGGACCTCCCCGGCGGTGGGGGAGACGGTGCCGGACAGCACGCCCATCAGGGTCGACTTGCCGGCGCCGTTCTCCCCGACCACACAGGTGATCTGACCTCCGATCAGATCGAGCTCCGGGATGTCCAGCACGGTGACCGGCCCGTAGGTCTTTCGCACCCCGCGCAGGGCCGCAGCCGGCCGTCCGGCGGCGGGGGCGACTGCCCCGGTCATCCGGTGATGCCGAGCTGGGTCTGCTTGGCCCGGAAGTCGGCGAGGTTGTCCGGGGTCACCACGCCCACGCCGGAGCTCAGGGTGCTGCCGTCGGACTCCAGGAACGGCTTCACGATGGCCATCGTGGCGTCCTTGCCGAGCACCTTGAGCGCGGCCAGCAGGTAGGCGCCGGTGTAGCCCTGCTGGTAGGGCGACTGGACGACGGTCGCCTGGATGACGCCCTGCTGGATGAACGTGAGGGTCTGGGCATCGCTGTCGTCCGAGACCACCTTGACCTTTCCGGTCTTGCCCGCGGCCTGCACCGCCTGCGCGGCCGACGGGCCGTCGTAGGAGTAGACGCCGTACAGGCCGGTCACACCCGGGTCGGTCTGGATGGCGGTCTGCGCGTTGGTCAGGGCCTTGGCCGCGTCCATGTTGTCGGCGAGCTTGTTGGACAGCTTGATGTCGGTGCCCTTCAGTGCGTCCTCGAAGCCCTGGACGCGCTCGACGGCGTTGGAGGCGGTCAGCGAGCCGACCAGCACCACGACCTTGCCCCGGCCGCCCAGTGCGGCCTTCATCGCCTCGCCCGCCCGCTTGCCGGCCTGGTAGTTGGGCGTGCCGAGGTAGAGCGCGGCGCCGTCCTCGGCGGGCAGCGGCGAGTCGATCGCCAGGACCGGTATGCCGGCCGAACCGGCGGACTGGATCGGCGACTTGACGGCCGTCGGGTCGATCGCGGAGAGCGAGAAGGCGGAGATGTCCTGACCGCGCAGGGTCTGGAGGATGGACAACTGCTGGTCCAGTCGGCCGTTCGTCGGGGCCTGGAAGGCGCCCTTGACCCCGAGGTCGGCGAGGCCCTTGGTGAAGCCGGCCTTCCCGGCCTTCCAGTAGTCCACGGAGACGTTGACCACCATGGCCAGGTCCAGCTGGGAGAGGTCCTTGCCCTGGAGCGCGGTCTTGAGCGCGGCGTCGAGGCGGGTCAGGTTGTCGTCGTTGAAGGTGATGTCGCCCTGGATCGCGGGCGCGGCGGCCGAGGAGTCGCCGGTGGGGGTGCCGGAGTCGCCGGCGCCCTGCTTGCTGCAGCCGACGGCCAATGCCATGAGGACGATCGCGGCGGACGCGACGCGTGCGGCTCCGGAGCGCCGGCGGAAGGGTGCGCGCATGTGGTGGTTCCTCTCGATCGCTGCCGGTGGGTGGGGGAGCAGGTGAAAGGCGCGGCGAACCGGCACTCGTGCTCAGTTGCGCCGGTGTTGGAGTGTGAGCGCTCACATCGTCTAGCGTCAACCTCCTTGCAGCGATGGAGGGATGGCGGGCCGAAAGCCGTCGGGGGCCGATCGACGCTTTCCTCGGTGTGATGTGTCAAAAGTCTTGACGGGACACGGTCGGTGCGGGCACTGTCGCCGATCCAGGAACCTCCACCTCCCGCCCCAGGTCGACGTCTGTCGCCGCGGGGTGGATTGTTAGCGCTCACTTTCCCTTGGCCGCGCTCAAACGATGAGCAGGGAGACACCATGAGTGACAACAACAGGACGACCCGTGGACGCGGCGCGCTGCGCTGCCTCGCCCGGGCCGGGGCGGCACTGGCCGTCCTGGTCGGCGCCACCGCGACGAGCGGCGTGGCCCAGGCCGCAACCCAAGGGCCATGTGACCTCTACGCCGCCGGCGGCACACCCTGCGTGGCCGCGCACAGCACCACCCGCGCGCTCTACGGCGGGTACGGCGGGCCGCTCTACCAGGTCCGACGCGCGTCGGACCAGGCGCTGCGGAACGTCGGCGTGCTGAGCACCGGCGGCTACGCCGATGCCGCCGCACAGGACGCCTTCTGCGCCGGCACGACCTGCGTGATCACCGTGATCTACGACCAGAGCGGGCGGGGCAACCACCTCACCCAGGCACCCGGGGGCGGCGCCGCGACCGGCCCGGACAACCTCGCGGACGCGACCCTGGCGCCCACCACGCTGAACGGCCACCGGGCCTACGGCGTGTACGTCGCGCCGGGCACCGGCTACCGCAACAACCACACCTCGGGCGTCGCGACCGGTGACCAGCCCGAGGGCATGTACGCGATCCTCGACGGCACCCACGACAACGGCGGCTGCTGCTTCGACTACGGCAACGCCGAGACGAGCAGCACCGACACCGGCAACGGCCACATGGAGGCGATCTACTTCGGCAACATCAAGGTCTGGGGCTACGGCACCGGGCCCGGCCCCTGGGTGATGGCCGACCTGGAGAACGGCCTGTTCTCCGGGGTCAACGCGGGCTACAACGCCAACGACCCGACGGTGAACCACCGCTACCTGACAGCCATGGTCAAGGGCGCGCCGAACCAGTGGGCGATCCGCGCCGGCGACGCCCAGTCCGGCAGGCTGTCGACGTTCTACTCCGGGCCGCGCCCGAACGTGTCCGGCTACAACCCGATGCACAAGGAGGGCGCGATCATCCTCGGCATCGGCGGCGACAACAGCAACGGCGCCCGCGGCACCTTCTACGAGGGCGTGATGACCTCCGGCTACCCGTCGGAGGCCACCGAGAACGCCGTCCAGGCCAATATCGTCGCCGCCGGATACGCCAACTCCCCGGCGACCACCACGGGGGCGCTGCGCGGCGCCGGTTCGGGCAAGTGCCTGGACGTCCCCAACGCCTCCACCACGCCCGGGGTGCAGGCGCAGATCTACAGCTGCTCCGCAGCGGCGAACCAGACCTGGACCCGCACCGCGGACGGACAGCTCACGGTGAACATCTCCGGCAGCACGCTGTGCCTGGACGCGTACGGCGGCGGCACGGCCGACGGCACCAAGGTGGTGACCTGGCCCTGCAACGGCGGTGCCAACCAGAAGTGGCAGTTCAACTCCGACGGCAGCGTCACCGGCGTCCCGTCCGGCCGCTGCCTGGACGTGGCCGGGGCGGTCACCGCCGACGCCACACCCGTCCAGCTGTGGAGCTGCTGGGGCGGCGACAACCAGAAGTGGACCCTCGGGTAGTGCGCACCCCGGCCGGGCCCCGGCGCCGGCCCCGCGTCCCCGCGGAGCCGGGGCCCGGCCGCCATCGACCCGGGGCGCGCAGCCCGTGCGTGCGCCGGGCGGGCACCGTCGGACCCGCCCCTAGGCTGCCGGGATGGCCATGAACGACGAAGCAGGAGGGCGCCCGCCGGAGCGGCCGCTCCCGTCGACGCCGGTGACCGACCGGGGGAGAGGCTGGTACCGGGGCGACTGCCACGTGCATCCGGCGGTCTCGAGCGGCGGGGAGCTGACCCCGGAACAGCTGGTGGCCGGTGCCCGCGCGGCATGGCTCGACTTCCTCGCCGTCACCGAGCACAACTCCGCGGACACGCACGGCGGCTGGGGACGGCGCGCGGACGGCGATCCGCTGGTGGTCCCGGGCCAGGAGGCGACCACCCGGGACGGGCACTGGCTCGTCCTGGGGCTCCGGCCCGGACAACTGGTCGACTGGCGCTACGGTGCCGGCGACGGCGTGATCGACCGGCATCTGGCGGAGGTCCGCCGAGGCGGCGGCCTGTGCGTGGCGGCGCACCCGTTCGCGCCGTACGACTCGGGCTCCTTCCGGTACCCGTACCGGGGGTTCGACCCGGGCGAGGTGTGGAACGGGCCCTGGCGTTCCGCGCTGCCGTGGCAGGCGGACAACGAGGCGGCGCTGGCGCAGTGGGGCCGTAGCCTGGCGCCGGACGTCCGGCGGGGGCGGTGGCGGCCTGCGATCGGCAACAGCGACACCCACCTCGCGGGCCAGATCGGCATCCCGCACGCCGTGGTGCTGGCCGACGGACTGCGCGCCGAGGCGATCCTCGCCGGGCTCCGCGCCGGCCGCAGCCGGCTCGCCGCGACGAACGCCGTCGAGCTGTTGTTCACGCTCACCGGCGCTGGTCGGACGGCCGGGATCGGTGAAGCGCTGACGGTCGGCGGCGCGCCGGGCGTCGTCGCACGGGTTGACGTACGGGGCGTGCCGGCCGGCACGGTCAGTCTCCACACCGGGAGGGGCCGGGTGCGTGATGCCGCGCTGCCCGACACCGGCGCGGACACCGTCGAGTGGTGGGTCGGTGCGGCGGAGGCGGTGGAATCGGTCTTCGTTCGCGCAGAGGTCCGCGATGCCGAAGGCGGCATGGCAGCGCTCACCAACCCGGTCCTCCTGGCCTGAACGCGCTGTGTGTCGGGCCGCTCACCGAGCGCGGCCACCTGTGCCGGTAGTGGGACGGCGATCCGGGCAATCACCCCCACGGAAGAGGCGTGAGCGTTAACTTGGCGATATTGGCACATGTCAGCGGCCTGTAGGGCTGGTATGAAGTGAAACCGCCTGTTGAACCGAGGGTGACGGATTGGCCTGGACCTGGTCGCGTACTGTGGTCCACAGCCGAGGAGGGGACTGCGAGTGGGAACCGATAGCGCCGGGACGGAACAGCGCCAGCCCGTGATGGCGGACGTGGCGAAACTGGCGGGCGTTTCCCATCAGACGGTGTCCCGGGTGCTCAACGGCGCCCCGCACGTCCGGCCCGACACCCGGGACCGGGTGCTGGCCGCCATACGGGAACTGGACTACCGGCCGAACTCCGCCGCCCGCACCCTGGTCACTCGCAGGTCGCAGACCCTCGGGGTGGTCAGCTTCGATTCGACCCTCTACGGCCCCGCCTCGATGCTGGACGGCATCGAGCGGGCCGCGCGCAGCGCCGGGTACTTCGTGAGCGTGACCAGTCTGCGCTCCCTGGACGGCCGTTCGGTCCAGGAGGCCGTCGACCGGCTGCGCGACCAGGGGGTGGAGGGCGTCCTGGTGATCGCGCCGCAGACCTCCGCCGTCAGCGCGCTGGCCCGGCTCTCCAGTTCCGTGCCGCTCGTCGCGGTCGGCTCGGGCAACCAGACGCGGGTGCCCATGGTGTCGGTGGGCAATCGGTACGGCGCCGGAGAGGCCACCGGGTACCTGCTCGATCTGGGCCACCGCACCGTGCACCACCTGGCGGGGCCGGCCAACTGGCTGGAGAGCCAGGACCGGGAGGAGGGGTGGCGCCTCACGCTGCGGGCGGCCGGAGCCCCCGTGCCGGAGGTGGAGCGCGGCGACTGGAGCGCCCGCTCGGGCTACCAGGCGGGGCTGCGGATCGCCCGACTGCGCGACGTCACCGCCGTCTTCTGTGCCAACGACCACATGGCCCTCGGCCTGCTGCGCGCCCTGCACGAGGCCGGTCGGTCGGTGCCGGAGGAGATCAGCGTGATCGGCTTCGACGACATTCCGGAGGCCGCCTACTTCACCCCGCCGCTGACGACGGTGCGGCAGGACTTCGGTGAGCTCGGCAGGCGGGCCCTGGAACTGCTCGTCGGGGAGCTGGAGGGTGCCGCGCCCTCCCCGGCCCAGGTGCAGATCTCCCCGGAGATGGTGCTGCGGCGCAGCGTGGGACCGGCCATCCGGCGTTGAGCCGGTGGCCGGTCGGCAGTAACCCCCGAGTACTCAGCCGGTTCCCCGGATTCGGCCCGTGAACCTCCCTTGACATGCTGTTTGTTAGCGCTAACAATCTCCGTGAGCGTTAACAAAGGCGCTCCTTCCCACTCCGCCGGTCGGGCCACCGCATCCCGCTTCCGTGTGTCCGGCCGACGGTTATGCGTTCCGTCCTCCAGAGGGAGAGGCAGCGGAACGAACCCTGTCGCCGGTGCTGTCCGCCCTGCCCCGGTCGAGGATCGCACCGGCGACAGACCACAACGCAGGCCTCCCGTACGAAGGATGAGGACGTGACCGTGACCCCTGCCGCCCACGACGCCGACCGGTACGACCGGTACGTCGTCGGCGTCGACTTCGGCACCCTGTCCGGCCGCGCGGTGGTGGTCAGGGTGCGGGACGGCGAAGAGGTGGGCACCGCCGTCCACGACTACCCGCATGCCGTCATCGAGCGAGAGCTGCCCGGCACCGGCCGACTGCTCCCGCCCGACTGGGCGCTGCAGCACCCGGCGGACTGGCGCGAGGTGCTGCACACCGCCGTCCCGGCCGCGCTCGCTGAAGCCGGCGTCGACCCCGCCCAGGTCATCGGCATCGCCACCGACTTCACCGCCTGCACCGTCCTGCCGGTGCTCGCCGACGGCACCCCGCTGGCCGAGACGCCCGACTGGGCCTCCCACCCGCACGCCTGGCCCAAGCTCTGGAAGCACCACGCCGCGCAGCCCCAGGCGGACCGGATCAACGAGCTGGCCCACGCCCGCGGCGAGAAGTGGATCTCCCGGTACGGCGGCCGGATCTCGGCCGAGTGGCAGTACGCCAAGGCGCTGCAGGTGCTGGAGGAGGACCCGGCCGTCTACGGCGCCTGCGAGCGCTGGATCGAGGCCGCCGACTGGATCGTCTGGCAGCTCACCGGCGCCGAGAGCCGCAACACCTGCACGGCCGGCTACAAGGGCATCCACCAGGACGGCGGCTACCCGAGCGGGGACTACCTGGCCACGCTCCACCCGGACTTCGCCGACTTCGCCCGCACCCGCCTGGAGCACCCGCTCTCCCCGCTGGGCACCCGGGTCGGCGCGCTCACCGCCCAGGCCGCGGAGTGGACCGGCCTGCCCGCCGGGATCGCGGTCGCCGCCGGCAACGTCGACGCCCACGTGGCCGCACCCGCCGCCCGGGCCGTCGACAACGGCCAACTCCTCGCCATCATGGGCACGTCCACCTGCCACGTGGTCAACGGCGCCACCCTCGCCGACGTCCCCGGCATCTGCGGCGTGGTCGAGGACGGCATCGTCACCGGCTCCTACGGCTACGAGGCCGGCCAGAGCGCCGTCGGCGACATCTTCGCCTGGTGGCTGCGCCAGGGCGTGCCCGCCGACTACCTGGCCGAGGCCGAGGCGAACGGCGAGGACCTGCACCAACTGCTCACCCGCAAGGCCGCCGCCGGGCCCGTCGGCGCGCACGGCCTGGTGGCGCTCGACTGGATGAACGGCAACCGCTCCACCCTGGTCGACCACCACCTCTCCGGCGTGATCGTCGGACTCACCCTGGCCACCCGCCCCGAGGAGATCTACCGCGCCCTGCTGGAGGCCACCGCCTTCGGCACCCGCGTCATCGTCGAGGCCCTGGAGCAGGGCGGCGTCCCCGTCACCGAGTTCATCGTCACCGGCGGCCTCAAAAAGAACGCCCTGCTGATGCAGATCTACGCCGACGTGTTGCGCCGCCCGGTCTCGGTCGCCGACTCGGAGCAGGGCCCGGCGCTCGGCTCGGCGATCCACGCCGCCGTCGCCGCCGGAGCCTACTCGGACGTACGGACCGCGGCCGCCGCCATGGGCCGGGTGCAGCAGGGCGCCTACCAGCCCGACTCGGCCGCCGCCGACACGTACGACCGCCTCTTCGCCGGATACCGAGCCCTGCACGACCACTTCGGCCTCGGCGCCGACAAGCTGCTGCACCGCCTGCGCGACATCCGCAACGCCGCCCTCACCACACCGAGCGAGGCCCTGTGAACGCGACCATCGACCTCATCCGCCGTCAGGTCAGCGACCTCCACCGGGAGCTGGTCCGCTACAACCTGGTGGTTTGGACCGCCGGCAATGTCTCCGCCCGTGTCCCCGGCGAGGACCTGCTCGTGATCAAGCCCAGCGGCGTCTCCTACGACGAGCTGACGCCCCAGAACATGATCGTCTGCGACCTGGACGGCAACGTCGTCGAGGGCGACCACGCGCCCTCCTCCGACACCGCCGCGCACGCCTACGTCTACCGCCACCTGCCCGAGGTCGGTGGGGTGGTCCACACCCACTCCACCTACGCCTGCGCCTGGGCGGCCCGCGGCGAGGCCGTCCCCTGCGTCCTCACCGCGATGGCCGACGAGTTCGGCGCCGAGATCCCGGTCGGCCCGTTCGCCCTGATCGGCGACGACTCGATCGGCCGCGGCATCGTGGACACCCTCAAGGGCCACCGCTCACCCGCCGTCCTGATGCAGAACCACGGCGTCTTCACCATCGGCAAGGACGCCAAGGCAGCGGTCAAGGCCGCCGTGATGTGCGAGGACGTGGCCCGCACCGTCCACCTCTCCCGCCAGCTCGGCGAGCCCCTGCCGATCGCCCAGGCGGACATCGACAGCCTCAACCACCGCTACCAGAACGTCTACGGCCAGCCCCAGGCCCGGTAAGGAGCCACCCCGTGAAGAAGCCACTGGACGGACGCCAGGTCTGGTTCCTGACCGGCAGCCAAGGGCTCTACGGCGAGGACACGCTGCGCCAGGTCGCGGAGCAGTCCCAGCGGATCGCCGAAGCCCTGAACCGCGACTCGGCGCTGCCCGTCGAGGTGGTCTGGAAGCCCGTCCTCACCGACGCGAGCGCCATCCGCCGGGTCTGCCTCGAGGCCAACTCCGCGGACGACTGCATCGGCCTGATCGCCTGGATGCACACCTTCTCCCCGGCGAAGATGTGGATCGCGGGACTCGACGCCCTGCAGAAGCCACTGCTCCACCTGCACACCCAGGCCAATGTCGAACTGCCCTGGCACTCCATCGACATGGACTTCATGAACCTGAACCAGGCCGCCCACGGCGACCGCGAGTTCGGCTACATCCAGTCCCGCCTCGGGGTCGCGCGCAAGACCGTCGCCGGACACGTCACCGACCCGGCGGTGGCTGCCAGGGTCGCCACCTGGGCCCGCGCCGCCGCCGGCCGCGCCGAACTCCGCAGCCTCAAGCTCGCCCGCTTCGGCGACAACATGCGCGACGTCGCCGTCACCGAAGGGGACAAGGTCGAGGCCCAGCTCCGCTTCGGCGTCTCCGTCAACACCTACGGAGTCAACGACCTCGTCGCCGCCGTGGACGCGACGGACGAGAGCGACGTCACCGCGCTGGCCAAGGAGTACCAGGACAGCTACCGCCTCGCGCCCGAGCTGCGGACCGGCGGCGAGCGCCACGAGTCGCTGCGCTACGCGGCCCGCATCGAGCTCGGCCTGCGCGGCTTCCTGGAGCAGGGCGGCTTCAAGGCCTTCACCACCAACTTCGAGGACCTCGGCGGACTGCGCCAACTGCCCGGCCTCGCGGTGCAGCGACTGATGGCCGACGGCTACGGCTTCGGCGGCGAAGGCGACTGGAAGACCGCCACCCTGTTGCGCACCCTCAAAGTGACCTCCACCGGACTGGCCGGCGGCACCTCCTTCATGGAGGACTACACCTACCACCTGGAGTTCGGCCGCGAGCTGATCCTCGGCGCACACATGCTGGAGGTCTGCCCGAGCATCGCGGCCGACACCCCCTCCTGCGAGATCCACCCGCTCGCCATCAGCGGGCGGGAGGACCCGGTCCGCCTGGTCTTCGACGCCGAGCCCGGCCCGGCCGTGGTGGTCGGCCTCGCGGACCTGGGCGACCGTTTCCGGCTGGTCGCCAACGAGGTGGACGTGGTCGTGCCGCCGGAGCCGCTGCCCCACCTGCCCGTCGCCCGCGCGGTCTGGAAGCCGCGCCCGGACCTCCACACCTCCACCGAAGCCTGGCTGACGGCCGGCGCGCCGCACCACACCGTGCTCTCCGGCGCGGTCGGCACCGAGGAGCTGGACGACCTCGCCGAGATGCTCGGCGTGGAACTGCTGGTGATCGACGACGACACGAACATCCGCCGGTTCACCAAGGAACTGCGCTGGAACCAGGCCTACCACCGCCTGGCCCAGGGATTCTGAGCCCCGTGGCCACGACCGACGACGCCCGCCCGTCCGGCGGGCGTCGCCCGTTTCCCGGTAGGGCCCGCAAGGAACGGAGCAACCCCGTGCCGAAAGACGCACTCGTGTCCCCGGGTGAACTGACGGTCTCCCAGGAGGTCGCCGCGACACTGCCGGACGGACGGCCCGTCATCCGCTGGACCATCGGCTCGCCGCAGGGCGTGACCGCGGAGGTGCTCAGCCTGGGCGCCCGCCTCCAGGCCCTGCACGCGCCGGACCGGGACGGGCAGCGGGCGAACGTCGTCCTCGGCTGCGACCGCGTCGAGGACCTGCTCGGGGAGGCCGCGTACTTCGGTGCGACGGTCGGCCGCTACGCCAACCGGATCGCCGACGGCGTCCTGCCGCTGGACGGCACGACGCACCGGCTCACCACCCAGCCGGGCGGCCACACCCTGCACGGCGGAACGGACGGCTTCGCCACCCGGCTCTGGGACGGCGTGCCGGTCCGGGAGGGCCGGCGGGCCGGAGTGCGCCTGCGACTGCACAGCCCCGACGGCGACCAGGGGTTCCCGGGAGCGCTCACCGTCGAGGTGACGTACCTGCTCGATCCCGCCGGCGAGCTGTGGATCGGCTACCGGGCGACCACGGACGCCCCGACGGTGGTCAGTCCGACCAACCACACGTACTTCAACCTGGCCGGTGAGGGCAGTGGCACGGTGCTCTACCACCTGCTGCGGGTCGAGGCCCCCGGCTACCTCCCGGTGGATGCCGAGCTGATCCCGATCGGACCGGTCGCGCGCGTCCTGGGCACGCCCTTCGACCTGCGCGAGGCCCGGCGGATCGGGGACCGCGTCGTCGACGGGGACCCGCAGATCCGCCGGGCCGGTGCGGGCTTCGACCACAACTGGGTGCTGGACGGGAACGGGTTCCGGCGGGCCGCCGTCCTCAGCCACCCGGCCAGCGGCCGGCGGGTCGAGTGCCTGACGACGGAACCGGGGCTGCAGGTCTACACCGGCAACCACTTCGACGGCACGCTGATCGGCCGCTCCGGCCGCCCGTACGAGGCGTATGCGGGCATCGCGCTGGAGACCCAGCACTTCCCGGACTCGCCGAACCGCCCCGAGTACCCCTCCACCGTCCTGCGCCCCGGGGAGGAGTTCCGCTCGATGACGGTGTACTGCTTCTCGGCCGAGTAAAGGAGCAGCCGCCGGGTGGCGGACGGGGGCGGTGGGCCCCGCCGAGCCCACCGCCCCTTCCTGTTTCAGCCCGCGACGAAGACCCGCACGTCCCAGGCGCCGAGGGAGACCGACCCGCCGGCGGGCACCGAGGCGCCGCCCAGCACGTTGGTCAGGTGCACCGGGGCCTGGGCCCGGGCGGGCTGCCAGCTCCAGTTGTGCACCACGTGGACGCGGCGTCCGTCCGGGGCCGTCCCGGTGGTCGCGGTGACGGACGCGGGCAGGTCGTGCCAGCCACTGGCGGGGGCGGGGGCCAGCCAGGCGGCCAGCGCCCGGGCCAGGTCGCGGCCGGGCACCGTGCCGACGCAGGTCACCCGGCCCGCACCGTGGACACGGGTGGTGACGGCGGACCAGCGGCTGAAGTGCGGGTGGTCGTACCCGGCCAGCACGGTGGCGTCGGTGGCGGTGAGGCCCTCCACCCAGCGGGTCGCGGTCGCGCCCGCCGGAAGCGCCAGCGGACTGCCGGGTACGGTGCGCAGTCGACCTGGAAGCCGATGACGGCCGGGTGCGCGGCGTGGCGGTCGAGGATCGCCCGGGTGACGCGTTCGGCGTGGTAGCGGAAGGCCGGGTGGGAGAAGTCGGCCTCCTGGCGGCCGCCCCAGCCCGTGCGCTGACCCGTCGCCCGGTCGCCGACGATCTCCGGGTACTGCCGGGCCAGCCACGGCGGCACGGCGTAGGTGGGGGTGCCGAGGACGACCGCGATGCCGCGCTCGTGGGCGCCGTCGAGGACGGGGGCCAGCCAGTCGAGTTCGAACCGGCCGTTGTCAGGCTCCCAGGTCGACCAGACGGACTCGCCGACCCGGATGACGGTGAACCTCGCCTCGGCCATCGGGTCGAGGTCTTCCTCGAGCCGCTCGTACGGCTGGTACTCGTGGTAGTAGGCGGCGCCGAACAGGACGCGCGGGGGCAGCGGGAACACGGGTGCACCTCGGGACGTGAGGGGCCCCGGCTGCCGGGGGAGGCAGCCGGGGCGGGGAGGACTCGGTCAGGAGGCGGTGCCCGTCACCGTGGTGCCGGACTTGGTCACCTGGTAGCTGACGGTGGCGCCGCTCCAGAAGTGGAAGGTGAGCGTCGCCGGCGTGCCGTCCTTGAGCGCGTTGAGGAAGTCCGGCTTGAGGACCAGGGCGTTGCCCGCGTAGTCCGGCGCGAAGGCCGAGTTGAACGCCTGGAACGCGGTCCAGCTCGCCGAGCCGGCGTTGCTGCCGTCGGCGTACTTGGCCTCCATGGTCGCCAACTGGTCACCGTTGAACTGGGTGGGGATGTTGAGCCCGGTGGTGGTCCCGGTCGCGCCGGACACCACCGGCTTGTCGAAGGAGATCACGTGGAGCTGCCAGGGCTCGCCCTGCGAGTACTGGACCTGGAGGGTCGAGTTCACGCCGTAGGCGCGGTCGCCGGCCAGTCGGGTGAGTGCGTCGAAGGTGAGCGTCAGCTGGTCGCCGTCCAGGGTGTAGTCGAGGGACGGGATCAGCGGCATGTCGCCCTGCCGGAGGCCCGTGAACCACTGCCCGTTGCGGTTGAGCGTGATGGTCTGCGCCGGGATCGGACCGGACTTCGGCACGAAGAGATTGTCGGTGGAGGCCGTGCCGGAGCGGGTGGTCCAGGACGTCTTGATCAGGGCCATCAGGTCGGGCTCGCGCCACTGCAGGGTGTTGCGGTTCAGGTAGTTGGCGTCGTCCCAGAGAGCGCTGGTGACGCCGTTGAGCCGGGCCTGGTAGTTCACGTCCTCGTAGTACTTCAGCATCTCGCCGTGTTCGACGGTGCCGGAGTTGGGCTCGCTGAGCAGTCCGTACTCGCCCAGGTAGACCGGTATGCCCTTGCTGACGAACTCGCTCTTCATCAGGGCGAAGGTGTCGGACAGGAACCTCTGGTTCTGGGCGTCGAAGGTGGTGCCGCCCGCGATGTTCACGCTGAACGGGTAGTAGCCGTAGTAGTGCACGGTGGCCACCAGGTTGCGGTCGTGCAGGGAGGCGATCTCCGCGTTCAGGTCGTCCATCAGGGGCTGGGACGGGGTGCAGCCTTGGGTGGGCAGGACGAGCAGGCGGTCCTTGTTGCCGCCGCCGGACTTGCGCACGTTGTTGAAGAACGCGGTGTTGAGCTCGTTCATGTACTGGGTCTTCTGGGCGTCGGCCGCGTTGTTGAACTGCGGCTCGTTGACGCTCTCCATGAGCAGCTTGCGCGGCTCGTCCTTGAACTCGGCGGCGATCTGCTGCCAGGTCGAGTTGAAGCGGGCCATGACGCTGTCGTGATCGGTGGAGATGTTGGCGATCCACTGCCACGAGTCGTGGTGGACGTTCATCTCGACGTAGAGGCCGTCGGACAACGCGAGGTCGACCACCTGCTTCACCCGGGCCATGTAGGTCGCATCGATGGTGTAGGGGGCGGTGGTGGCCTGGTGCGGGTACCAGGTGACCGGGATCCGGACGCTGCGGAAGCCCTGGGACCGCAGGAAGTCGAAGAGCGCCTTGGTGGTGAGCGGGTTGCCCCAGGACGTCTCGTCCGGGATGGCGTCCAGGGTGTTGCCCAGGTTCCAGCTGGGCTGCATGGCGGCCACGGCGGCCATCGGGTCCCGCGGGGCCGGCCGGAAGAGCGATGCCGACTGGTCGCCCTGGTGGTCCTGGTCGGCGAAGGCGGTGCCGCCGGCCACGCTGGTCGTGGTGAGCAGAGCCACCAGGAGGGCGGCCGACCGGCTGAGTCGGCGGCCGTGCGGCCGGGCACTGCGCTGGGAGACGTTCATGGAGTGATCTCTCTCGTGAGTGGTGGAGGTGGTGCGGTGGTGCTGACGGCTGGTCACGACGACGCGTGCGGCTCGTAGTCGAACCGGTCGAAGTGGACGGTGCCGACCGCGGCGTACATGCCGATGACCCGGCCGGTGAAGCCGCCGGCCACCTCGGTGGACAGGTAGCGGCCGTCGAGGGTGGCGAGCGCGGTGAAGGTGCCGTCCCCGTCCTCGACGCCGAAGGAGAGGCTGTCCGGACCGGATCGCGCCTCGCGCGGGGGCGCCGGGTCGATGTCGACGCCGAGCACCACCGCCCCGGCGGGCACCGGCGCGGAGGCGACCTCGGTGCGCACGGAGCCGATGCGGGCGAACACGGTGACCTGACCGGCGGCCGCCTCGATCTCGTAGTGGTGCTCCTCGTCCAGCCGGACGGCCAGGCCGCCGCGGCCGTCGGCGGGGTCGATCAGGGCGCGGGCCCGGCAGGCGAGGTGCTGCTGGCGGCGGCCGACGAACACCGCGTCGTTCTCGTCCAGGGAGGCACCGGCGGCGCGCAGGGTCAGCCAGCCGGATCGTTCCTTCGTGGTGCAGAGCTGCTCCGGGCGCTCGCGCACCGAGATCCATTGGGGGTGCAGTTCGGCCTGGTCGAAGTCGTCCCGGGCCGGTACGGCGGCAGCGGGGTGCAGCGGCCAGGCCGGGGTGGGCAGTTCGGTGGTGAGCTCGCCGACGACCGGCCAGCCGTCCACCCACTCGACGGGTGCGAGGAAGGTCTCCCGGCCGAGCACGTGCCAGCCGGGGGTGCCGCCGCGCGGCCGGACGGCCAGCAGCACCATCCACCAGGAGCCGTCGGGGGCCTGGACGAGGTCGGCGTGGCCGGTGTTCTGGATCGGGCGGGGGGTGCTGCGGTGGCTCAGGATCGGGTTGGCCGGGCACGGCTCGAACGGGCCGGCGGGCGTGCGGCCGCGGGCGACGGCCACGCCGTGGCCGCGCTCGGTGCCGCCCTCGGCGATGAGCAGGTACCAGTAGTCGCCGATCCGGTAGAGGTGCGGCGCCTCGGGGGCCTGGGTGCCGGGGGTGCCGGACCACAGCCGCTGCGGCTCGCCGAAGGTCTCGCCGGTCGCCGGGTCGATGCGCACCTGGGAGACCCCGGCGACGGTGCACCAGCAGGTGCCGTCCTCGTCCCACGCGAGGTCCGGGTCGATGCCGGGGACCTCGGGCAGCGGGACCGGGTCGGACCAGGGGCCGGCCGGGTCGGTGGCGGTGAAGAGCATGTTGCCGCCGCCGCCGACGTTGGTGACGATCAGCCAGAAGCGGCCGTCGTGGTGGCGCAGGGTCGGCGCGTAGATCCCGGCGGAGGAGGGCATCTCGCGCGGTAGCCGCAGCTGGCTCGGCCGGTCCAGGGCGTTGCCGATCTGGGTCCAGTTCACCAGGTCGCGGCTGTGGAAGACGGGGATGCCGGGGAAGTACTCGAAGCTGGAGCACACCAGGTAGTAGTCGTCGCCCACGCGGCAGACGCTGGGGTCGGGGTGGAAGCCGGGAATCACCGGGTTGGACACGGTGCCGTCGGGCTGGATCTGGTCTGACACGTGGTCGGTTCCTGATTCGTGAGGAGGCGGTTCGCGTTGGCGGTGGTGCCCCGGACCCTGGGGAGCCCGGGGCACCACCGGTTCCGGGGTCAGCCGATCGCGCAGGTCGCGCCGTTGAACCAGAAGGCGGACGGATCGGCGTCACTGCTGGACCAGGTGGCCTTGAAGCCCCACTGGACGCTTCCGCCCTGCGGGACGGCCGCGTTGAACGAGGCGTTCCCGGCGTTGACGCTCGGACCGCTCTGCGACACCGAGGCGTTCCAGCTGCTGGTGATGCTGGTGTCGCCGGCGAAGTTGAAGCCGAGGTCCCAGCCGTTGACCTGGCCGAGGCCGTTGTTGACGACGGTGACGGTGCCGATCACGCCGCCCGGCCACTCGTTCTTGTTGTAGACGACCCGGCAGCTCGCGCTGGTCGGGTGCATCTGCACGACCGTGATGCCGTAGGCCGGTACGGTCTGGGTGGTCGGGCTGCCGGACTGGGCCGCGCTGATCGAGTTGCCGTTCTTGAGGTAGGAGTGGACGGTCGGGGTGTCGGCGGAGGGGGTGAACCCGGTGTAGGAGAGGTTCACCGTGGCCGCGTTGTTCGGGTCCTTGTTGATCAGCATGACGTCCACGTCCCCGTTGGTGCGGCGGACGGCGTGCGCGGAGAGCAGCGAGGACGAGCTGGCGGCCTTGACCAGGGCGTCACCGGGCCCTCCCAGCCTGCTGATCATCTGGGTGCCGTAGTAGGCGGGGAAGGGGGTGTTGAGGGGCGGCTCGCAGCCGGCGCCGCTGGAGACCATGCCGTAGTCGTTGTACTCGGTGGCCCCCTCGACGGTGCTCAGGTTGGTGCAGTCGACGCCGTTGTGGAGGGCCCACCAGTCGATGTTGAACGCGCCGTTCTCCATCCAGGTGAGGTACGTGTCCGGCGCGAACAGCCCGTTCGGGGAGGTGTCCCGGTAGGTGGTGGTGTTCGCCTCGGTCACCGCGATGCCGACATTGGGGGCGTTGGACCCGGCGTACTGGTCGATCAGCGAGCGCAGGGTGCCG
Source organism: Kitasatospora sp. NPDC058190 (assembly GCF_042883685.1). Classification (NCBI taxonomy): domain Bacteria; kingdom Bacillati; phylum Actinomycetota; class Actinomycetes; order Kitasatosporales; family Streptomycetaceae; genus Kitasatospora; species Kitasatospora sp. NPDC058190. Next base: position 16,463 of record NZ_JBHVVI010000054.1, on the reverse strand, counting down.
GCGATGTTCGGGATCAGGGCCTGCGGCTTGGTGAGCAGGTCGGCCGGGCTGGTGCCGGCGGGGTAGGTGTGAACGATCACAAAGTCGACCTTCGAGCCGGCGATCGACAGGACCGTGTGGTTCCAGTCCATGGTGTCGCCCGGGCCGACGGCGCCGTCCGGCCAGCCACCGGGGGTGGTCAGCACGGCGCCGATCTTGATGTTCGGATCGACCGCCTTCATCGCGTCGACGTACTGGACCAGGTTGGTCGCGTAGGTCGTGGCGCTCTTGCTGCTGTGGGTGTCGTACTCCCAGCCGTTGCCGTTGCTGTACTCCCCGTTGCCGTAGACCTCGTTGCCGACCTCCCAGTACTTGATGCCGTAGCCCTTGGTGACGTTGGCGTACCGGACCCAGTCGGCGGCCTCCTGGGGGGTGCCGGAGCCGTAGTTGGCGGTGATGATCGGCTGCGCTCCGGCGGCGCGCACGGTGCCCATGAAGGCGTCGAAGCCGGTGTTCGGGGCGACGTACGCACCGCCGGAGGCGGTGCCGGTCTGCCAGTGGTAGACGTCGGAGTGGCTGCCGCCGGGGTAGCGGACGGCGCCGATGCCGGCGGTGCTGAGCAGGCCGGGGGTGGCGGAGTCGTTCATGGTGGCGTCGAAGACGGCGGTGTTGATGCCGACGCCGGTGTCGGGGATGGTGGCGAGCTGCAGGGCGGCGTCGACCGACACCGACACGGAGCTCGCGGCTTGGGCGGGCGGTGCGGCGACGGCGATCGCGCCGGTGATCGCGAGCGACAGGGCCGCCGCAGCAGCGATGATGCGTTCACGACAGGCTCGGACTGGCCAGTTCATGCGTCCCTCCAGGGTGGTGGGGGTGCGTGGTGTTCGGATGTGGGGAATCGAACTCCCGCGATCTGGACGGCGGGCCCGGCGCGGCTGCGTAGGGTCGGGCCCGGACGCGAAGCGTGTTCCGTTCGGATGCGGACCGGCGCGGTGGGGAGCGGGCGGTCACCCGTCGCATCGTCAACTCCCTTCGGCAGACCTCATGGTGAGGCGCAGCAGGACGGCGGACGGTGCCGCCGGCAGGGTCAGGGTGAGTTCGGCGGTGTCCGGATGCCAGGTGGTGGTGGCCCGTAGAGCACCTCGGTGTGGACATCGGCACCGAGCAGGTGTGGCAGGTCGAGCTCCCTGGCGGCATCCGCTCCGTGGCGGCGCCAGGCGGTGACGTAGGTGGTGGTCGGGGTGTGCAGTGCCAGGGCGGTCCACGGCTCCTCCCACGAGGGGAGTCCGAGCGGCCAGCCGGGCAGCGCCCGCGGCAGGTCGGCGCGGATGGACTTGTACACGGCCACCGCCTCGTGAACCAAGCTTCGTTCGTGCGGCCCGAGTTCGGTGATCCGGCCGGAGAGGTGGATGCGGCCGAGGAGAGCGTTGGCCACGGTCAGGGCGACCTCGTCGGGGGTGTCCCCGGACTGCGGGTACGCCCAGACGGCGCCCTGCTCGGGTGTGACGGCGGTGGGGGCCGCCGCCGCGATGGGCGGGTAGAGCAGTAGGTCCTGCTGGTCGCTGGTGGACTGCAGCTGGAGCCGGGAGAGCAGGGCGTGGTCCATCCGCATGCCGCCGGAGGCGCAGTTCTCGATCACCAGGTCCGGATGCCGGTCCAGGATGCCGTCCAGCCAGTCGAGTTGGGCCCGGTTGTGGACCAGCAGCCCGGCAGTCGGGGCCTCACCGAGGTGGGCGCTGAACTGCCCGGACCGGGTGGTGGCGTCGATCGGGGGCAATATCGCGGCGGTGGTGGACCTGCTGGTCAGGCAGTACAACTGATGCCTCCTAAAACGCTCGGCTCAGCCGGGAGAAGAATGAGACTCCCTGCGGAACAGATTGGGATTTGGTGGTTCGCCGCCGCCTCTCGGACCGCTTACTCGCCGTGATAAGGTGGTTACGCCGATCCGGGGCGATGACCAAGTTCTGGGTTGGCCTACCGCCGGGCTGGCGGGAAGTCAGGTCTGTGGAGCTGATGTAAGACCGATGGGCGGTACACCGTCCCTTCGCTGGTAGCCCCAGGTCGGCAAACGGCTGTGAAGCAGAAAGCCCGACCCGCGAGGGTAGGAATCCTTCGGCTTCGGTCGGTGGAGGATGTCAAGTAGTCGTTGAAGACGACTGGCAGGTGGTGGTGATCGGCGTTCAGACGTCGAAGGTTCGGCGGTGGCGCGAATGCACCGTCCGGACCGCCGTCCGGCGCGAGCGCGAGCGCCACGGGCACGGTGCGGAACTCGGCGCCCGGCTCCAGCGGGTGGCGCCAGCCGTGGTCGGCGTCCTCGGGGCCGTACAGCGCCGCGTACGCGGAGTCGTCGCGTACCCCGCACTCCCAGCGCCAGCCGCCGCCGTTGTGCTCGATCTGCCACAGCCAGGTACGGCCGGACTCCCGGTCCGTCAGGCCGCCCATCGGCAGGTGGCCGCAGCTGGACCAGACGCCCTGTCCGGCCACGACGTGGCTGCTGCGGCCGGCGCGGTAGGGGGAGCGGCCGCTGCGGTCGGGTGAGGATGCCCGCAACGGCCTGCGCTGCCACCGGCATTCGGCGAACCAGTCGTTCTCCGCCCACAGCAGGTCGGCGGTCTCCAGGGCCGCCGGGTCGCTCCCGGTGAGGCAGCCGGTCACGAGCGAGCCGACCGATTCCAGGTGCAGCGTCGCCGCCCCTTCGTTGCGCAGCACCACCTCGCTGCGCAGCACCGGCAGGCCGTCCGGCGAGCGGTAGACCGCCTCGGCGGTCAGGCCGGTGTCCGGGTCGTGCAGCTCGACGGTGAGCACGTGCCAGTCGCCGTCCCGGGTCGAGCGGTGGGAGCGGTGGCGCAGCCGCGAGCCGAGCGCGGTGTCGACGAGGTGCCGGCCCGACCAGTGGCGGCCGAGGTCGGCGGTCGTCACCTCCACCAGCGGCAGCGGCGCTCCTGGGCGCGGGGTGGTGGCACCTTTGCCGGGCGCGCCGATGCGTGTCAGGCGGGGGGTGCCGTGCTCGCCCAGGCCGATCTCCAGCTCCAGGGCGTGGTGCCCCCAGCGGATGGTCTCGTGCGGGTCGCTCATGGTGGCCTTCCTCGGTGGGGCGGGGGAGACTTAGTGAGCGTTCACAAATTAGTGAGCGTTCACAACGCGCGCAGGGCGGCGCAGCCGCCGGCGGGCACCTGGCTCAGGGCGGCGTCCGTGAGCAGGTCGTGGGCCGACTGGGGCAGCGGTACGGCCTCGTCGCGGTGGTTGAGCAGCAGGTGCCAGCGGCGGCCGTCCGGCGCGTGGCGGGTGACGGCCTCGACGCCGGACGGCAGGCCCGGCAGCTCCGGAGCGGCGCCCGCTTCCGCGAGCAGTCGGCCGACCAGGGCGGCGTAGCCGGCGTCGTCGAGGCGGGTGGAGAGGTACCAGCCGTGGCCGGAGCCGAAGGCGTGGCGGGTGAGCGCAGGGCTGCCGGCCAGCATGCCGTGGGTGTAGGCGGCGAGCGTCTCGGCGCCCTCGGTGCGCAGGGACTCGCTCCAGACGGTGGCCGTCGAGCCGTCGGAGAGCGCGACCTGCTCGTCCTGCCGCAGCGGGCGGTACTCCTCGACCCGGATGCCCAGCGCCTCGCGCAGCGGTGCGGCCGGGTAGCCGCCGAGCCGGGAGTGGAGGCGCTCGTCGACCATGCCGCTGAAGTGCTGGACGAGCAGGGTGCCGCCGTCGGCGACGAAGCGGCGCAGATTCTCGGCGCCCGCGTCGGTGAGCAGGAACAGCGCGGGGGCGAGGACCAGCCGGTAGCGGCTCAGGTCGTGCTCGGGGTGGGCGAGGTCGACCGTCCGGCCGGCGTCCCAGAGCGCCCGGTGAGCGCGTTGCAGCGCGGCGAAGTAGTCGAGCTCGGACGAGGGGAGCCCGTCGACCTTCATCGCCCACCAGGCGTCCGAGTCGTGCAGGACGGCGACCTCGGCCCGGACGGTGGAGCCGGCGAGTTCGCCGAGCCGGGCGAAGGCCTCTCCGGCCGCCGTGACCTCGCGGAAGGTGCGGCTGTCCGGCCCGGCGTGCGGGACCATCGCCGAGTGCCACTGTTCGGCGCCGGCCCGGGACTGGCGCCACTGGAAGAAGAGCGCGCCCTCCGAACCGCGGGCGATGTGGGCGAGCGAGTGGCGCAGGATCTCCCCCGGCTCCTTGGCGAGGACGCGGCCGCCGGCGTAGACGGTGTTGGTGCCCTGTTCCATCAGCAGCCAGGGGGCTCCGCCGGCGAAGGAGCGGGCCCGGTCGGCGTCGAAGGCGGCCTGGGCGGCGGCGTCGACGCCGGGTGCGGTGGGGTAGTGGTTGACGGAGACCAGGTCGACTTCGCGGCCGAAGGCCCACAGGTCCAGGTTCTGGTAGCCGGGCAGCATGAGGTTGGTGGTCACCGGGCGGTCGCTGTGGGCGCGGACGGCGTCGCGCTGCTCGCGGTAGGCGGCGAGGGTCTCGTCGGACCAGAAGCGGTTGAAGTCCAGCGCCTGGCCCGGGTTGCGGTGCCACTGGCTCTTGCGGGGCGGCAGGATCTGCTCCCACGCGGTGTAGCGCTGGCTCCAGAAGGCCGTGCCCCAGGCCTCGTTGAGAGCGTCGAGGGAGCCGTGGCGGGCGCGCAGCCAGACCCGGAAGGCGGCTGCGGTGTGGTCGCACCAGCAGAGGGTGACGTACTCGTTGTGCACGTGCCACAGGGCGAGCGCCGGGTGGTCGCCGTAGCGTTCGGCGAGGGCGTCGGCGATCCGGCGGGCGGCCCGGCGGTAGGCGGGGGCGGCGACGCAGTAGGTGTCCCGGCTGCCGTGGGTCAGCCGGGCGCCGTCGGGGCCCACGGGCATGGCGTCCGGGTGGGCCAGGGTGAACCAGGGCGGCGGGGAGGCGGTGGGGGTGGCGAGGTCGACGGCGACCCCGGCCGCGTGCAGCCGGTCGAGGTGGGCGTCGAGCCACTCGAAGTCGTAGCGGCCCTCCTCGGGCTCCATCAGGGCCCAGGAGAAGACGCCGAGGGTGGCGAGGTTGACGCGCGCCCGGCGCATCAGTTCGTCGTCCTGCTTCCACACCTCCGCGTCCCATTGCTCGGGGTTGTAGTCCCCGCCGTAGGCGAGGCCGCCGAGGCGGTCGGTGAGCCGGCGGATGTCCATGGGGAACCGTCCTGTCGTCGTGGTGTCAACTGCGGTGCGGGGCCGGGGCGGTGCTTTCGCGGACCACCAGTTCCGGTGGCATCAGGAGGAGTTGGTCCTCGGGCTCGTCGCCCGCGGCGGTCGCGGCGATCCTCGCCATGACCTGCTCGACGGCGACCTGCCCGAGGTCCTTCTTCGGGCTGGTCACGGAGGTGAGCCTGGGCGAGTGCTGCTCCGCCAGCGGATCGGGGCAGATGGCGATGACGGAGGCGTCCTCCGGCACGGTCCGCCCGCTGGCGCGCAGCAGGCTGAGCAGCGGGCCTATCGCGGCCTCGTTCTGCACGACGAAGCCGGTGGTGTCCGGGCGGTCCGCGAGGATGCGGGCCAGGGTGCCCGCGGTGCTCTCGTACGTGCCCTCGCAGGGTCGGTGGAGGATGCGCAGCTCCCGCCGCTCGGCGCGGGCGCGGAAGCCGTTGACGGTGCGCTCGGCGTAGCCGGCGTGCCGTTGGTAGACGCCGCTGCTGTAGCCGATGAAGGCGACGTCGCGGTGGCCGAGGTCGGCCAGGTGGTCGGCGCACAGGGCGCCGGCGGTGGCGAAGTCGTGGTCGACGCAGGAGAGGCCGGTGGGGTCGTCGGGCAGGCCGATGAGTGCGGCGGGGATGTCCTGGGCGCGCAGGACCGGGATGCGGTCGTCGTCCAGCCGGACGTCCATCAGGATGACGCCGTCGGCGAGTCCGGTGGCGGCGACCCGGCGGACGCCTTCGGGGCCTTCGTCGTTGGTGAGCAGCAGGACGTCGTAGCCGTGTTCGCGGGCCGCCACGGTGACGGCGATGGCGATCTCCATCATGGTGGGCACGTGCACCTCGGGGTGGAGCGGTACCACCAGGGCGATGATGTGCGAGCGCTTGCCGGCCAGGGCCCTGGCACCCGCGTTGGGGTGGTAGCCGAGGTCCGTGATGGCCCGTTCGATGCGGAGCCTGGTCTCGTCGGAGATCGGACGCTTGCCGCTGAGGGCGTAGCTGACCGTGCTGGACGAGACGCCGGCGTGCCTGGCCACATCGGCGAGTGTCACCATCGCGCTGCTTCCTTCGTGTCGGTTCCGGTGGGGGGAGCGGCCCGGCCGCGCGGCGCGGGGGCCGGACGCGTGGAGCCGCCCCCGGTCTGGGGCGCCCGGGTTCGGCTCAGCCCTTGATCGCTCCGGTGAGGACACCGGTACGCAGGTGCTTCTGCACGAACGGGTACACGATCACCAGTGGTACCAGGGTGAGGACCACGACCGCCATCTGCAGGGACAGCGGTGCGGTCTGCGCGTGGGTGCTCCCGAAGCCGGAGTTGACGGAACCGGGGATACCGATGCCCCGGTTGACATAGGTGAGCAACACGTACTGCAGCGGCCACCTCTGACTGTCCGTCGGCATGTAGAGCATGACGTTGAAGAACGAGTTCCAGTAGCCCACCGCGTAGAAGAGCGCGGTGACGGCGGTGACGGCGCGTGAGGTGGGCAGGACGACGGACCACAGGATCCGCCAGTCCCCGGCGCCGTCCATCCGGGCCGCGTCGATGAGTTCGGAGGAGGTCTCCTGGTAGAAGGCGCGCAGCACCAGGATGTTGAAGACGGAGACCGCGCTCGGCAGGATCAGCGCCCACCACTGGTCGTAGCCGCCGAGCCCGGTGACCACCAGGAAGCTCGGGATCAGGCCGCCGCCGACGAACATCGTGATGATCAGCAGCATCAGGACGAAGCGGTGGCCGAGCGTCCGGGGTCGGGAGAGGCCGTAGGCGCACAGGATCGAGACGGCCATGGACACCGCGGTGCCCACCACGGTGATGCCGAGGCTCACCATCAGTGCGGCGACGACCGTCGGATCGCTGAGCATCTCGCGGTACGTCTCGGTGGTCAGGCCGTCCGGCCAGATCACCAGTCCGCCGGCCCGGTTGACGGCCCCGGGGGTGGAGAAGCTGGTCAGCACGATGATCCAGAGCGGGACCAGGATGACGGCGAGCATCCCGCCGAGCGTGAGGCCCTTGGCGGCCTGGCCGACCGCGGTCGGCGGTTCGTCCCACGGCGGGCGGGCCGAGCGGGCCCGGCGCCGGGCGGCTGCTGTCGTGGTGGAGCGCTTCTCGCCCCGCGAACCCATGGTGAGTGCGTTGGTCATGTGCGGTACAGCCCGTCCTCGCCGAAGGCGTGCGCCAGCTTGTTGGCACCCCAGATGAGCAGCAGCGAGACCACGCTCTTGAAGAGCCCGGCCGCCGCTCCGTAGCTGTAGCCGCCGGTGGCGATGCCGTAGTAGAAGGAGAAGGTGTCCAGGACGTCCGCGGCGTCGTGGCCGACGGCGTCGCGCTGGACCAGGAACTGCTCGAACCCGACGGACAGGGCGTTGCCGAGCCGCAGGACCAGCATCAGCACGATCACCCCGCGCAGGCCCGGCAGCGTGATGTGCCACATCCGCCGCAGCCGGCCCGCGCCGTCGGCGGCCGCGGCCTCGTACAGCTCGCCGTTGATCGCGCTCAGCGCCGCGAGGAAGACGATGATCCCCCAGCCCGCCTCCTTCCAGATCGCCTGGGAGGTGACCAGCAGGGCGAAGGTGTGCGGGTTGGTCATGATGTCCCAGGTGCCGATGTCGTGCTGGCGCAGGAACTGGTTGAGCACGCCTGCGCCGCCGAGCATCTGCTGGAAGATCGTGACCGCCAGCACCCACGAGAAGAAGTGCGGCAGGTAGACCACGGACTGGAAGAAGTTGCGGATCCGCTCGCTGATCACCGAGTTGAGCAGCAGGGCCAGGGCGATGGGGATCGGGAAGAAGAGGATCAGCTGGACGAAGCTGAGGTACAGCGTGTTCTTCAGCGAGGCCCAGAACGCCGGGTCGCCGAACAGCTGCTGGAACTGGTCGAAGCCGACCCACTGGCTGTGCCAGACCCCGACCAGCGGGTCGTACTCCTGGAAGGCGGTGACGATGCCGAACAGCGGCGCGTAGTTGAACACCAGGAGCAGGACGACGGCGGGAACCGTCATCAGCAGGAGGGACTTGTCGCGCCGCAGCCTGATCCGCCAGTTGAGTCGCTTCGGCCCGGCGGGGCGCTCCGGCTGGGTGGTGCTCACTGGCCCGTGCCGTACTTGTTCAGGACGTTCTCGGTCATCCACTTCTTGAGCCGGTCCCCGGGGCCGCTGCGCCAGCTCGCGACGACGTCCTGCACGTCGGAGACCTTCTTCTTGCCGCGGTAGCAGTCCTTGATGGTGTCGTTGACGCTCTGGGCGGCCTCGGCCACGGCGATGGCCTGCGGCATGCTGTAGTTCAGGCCCCAGAAGATGGGCTTGGTGAGGGCGTTGATGTTGGCGGTCTGCCAGGCCGCGCAGTCCTTGGTGACCATGTCGCTGCCGGGGTTGCTCATCACGGAGGGGGGAGCGGCCAGGAACGGGAAGGTCGACTGCTGGACGTCCTTCTTGCCCTCGTCCGTGAAGGTCGGTGCGCCGTTGACGCGGGTGTGGTGGACGCCCTCGACGCCGTAGTTGATCAGGGTGAACTCGGCGGTGCCGTAGGGGGAGGCGAGGTAGTTGGCGACGGAGAGCAGTTCCTCGATCTGGGCGGGCTTGAGGTTGGCGTTGAGGTAGCTGACGATGCCCGTGGCGTTGCCCATGTAGACCACGGGCTTGCCCTTGCCGTCGGCGGCGAAGAAGTTGAAGGCGCCGCGCCGGTAGTTCGGGTCCGCGGAGACGCCGGACTGGTGGTCGCTGAGGTTCCAGCCGCCCGTCCCGCCGCCCTCGATGAGCACTTTCCCGCTGTAGAAGCGCTCGGTGCCCTTGGTGTCGCCCGCCATCGCGTCGGGGTGCATGTAGCCGGCGGTCGCCAGCCGGTTGTGCCAGTCGAGGGCCTCCAGGAACTCCTGGGTCTCGAAGAGGTGGACCAGTTTGCCGTTGTCGACCTTCCACTTCCAGGGAGCGCCGAAGGCCGTGTACATGTAGGTCCAGATGTCGTCGAAGGCCCACACGCCGCGCTTGGCGTCGGTCAGCTCCTTGCCGAGGTTCATCAGGTCGTCGGCGGACTTCACCTGGTCGGGGGTGATGCCGCGGGCTTCGAGGACGTCCCGGCGGTGGTAGATCATCCCCGAGATGGCGAAGTTGGTGGAGAAGTTAGGGATCCCGTAGATCTTGTCGCCCCAGGCCCCGACCTGCCAGGCGCCGGTGGGGAGCGCGGCGAGGTTCGGGTACTTCTTGATCTTGTCGCCGGACAGGTACGGGGTGAGGTCCGCGAGCTGGGTGCCGGCCAGCTCGCCGGTGTTGAAGTTGGGGTTCCACCAGGTCGGCAGGCAGATCCAGTCCGGCAGCTTCTTGGCGGCAGTCATCGTCGGGACGATGGTGTTGTAGTTGTTGCCGTCCGCCGGCTTGACGGTCAGCTCGCAGCCGAGGGCCTTGTTCATCGCCTCGTAGAAGGAGTTGCCGACCGGGGGGTTGGTGCCCCACAGCGGCGTGACGGCCGTATAGCTGCCGCCCTTGCCGGGAACGCCGGAGGTGCTGGCGGGCGGGGAGGCGGGGTAGGAGAGGTAGGCGGGGTCGGTGGCGGCGTCGGGGCCGCCCTGGATGGAGGCTATGTCCGGCTTGACCGTGCCGGCGTTCGGCACGTAGGCCGGCAGGGCGGCCTTGAGGCCTTCCTTGGTGTTGGTGCTGGCCTTCTTGTCCGCTCCACCGCCGCAGGCGGACAGCAGGGGTGCCATCGCGGCGGCCCCCGCGACCGTGGCAGCTGTGGTCAGGAAGCTTCTGCGGTTCAACCCGGATCTCATGGTGGCGTGGCCCCTCTCCGTCGATGCGTCGAAGCGTCGAAGCGTCGAAGCGCTTGGATGTTTCGGCGAGACTAACGACGCGTTACCGGTTGAGCAAGAGGCTGAACAAATGCAAAATCGTTTGTGTCCTGGGGAGTTGACAGTCCTGTCGGAGCGTGCCAGCGTCGAAGCGCTTCGATGAACGACCACCGAGCCCAGCCCGCCCGAGGGGTATTCCACGTGAGTTCCGTGCCCGTGTCCGCAGCCGGCCTGCCCGATTTCCGCAACCCCACGCTTCCGCTGCGCAAGCGTGTCGACGACCTGCTCCACCGGCTCACGCTCGACGAGCGGGTCGCGATGCTGCACCAGTACGCGCCGGCCGTGCCGCGCCTCGGTGTCGCCCCCTTCCGCACCGGCAGCGAGGGCCTGCACGGCGTCTCCTGGCTCGGCGTGGCGACGGTCTTCCCGCAGGCCGTCGGCCTCGGCGCCAGCTGGGACGAGGACCTGGTGCGCAGTGTCGCCGAGGCGGTCTCGACCGAGCTGCGGGCCTTCCACTACCACCGCCCGCCGGCGATCAGCACCCCCGAGCGCGGGGCCAACTCCCTTCAGGCCTGGGCGCCCGTGCTCAACCTGCTGCGCGACCCGCGCTGGGGGCGCAACGAGGAGGCCTACTCCGAGGACCCGGTGCACACCGCGCGGGTCGGCGAAGCGTTCTGCCGGGGACTCTCCGGCGACCACCCGGACTACCTGCGGACCGCGCCGGTGATCAAGCACTTCCTCGCCTACAACAACGAGGACGACCGCTGCACCACCTCCTCCGGACTGCGCCCGCGCGTCCTCCAGGAATACGACCTCGCCGCCTTCCGCCCCGTCGTCGCCGCCGGCGCCGCGACCGGTGCGATGGCCGCCTACAACCTGGTCAACGGCCGCCCCTGCCACGTCAGTCCGCTGATCGAGGCGGAGCTGCGCCGCTGGGCGAAGCCGACCGGCCACGAGCTGTTCGTGGTCAGCGACGCCGAGGCCCCCTCCAACCTGGTCGACCCGGAGCACTACTTCGACGACCACGCCGAGTCCCACGCGGCCGCGCTCAAGGCCGGTATCGACAGCTTCACCGACCACGGCGAGGACAGTGCGACCCCGGTCGGCCGGCTGCGCGAGGCGCTGGAACGCGGCCTGATCGACGAGGCCGACGTGGACCGCGCCGTCCGGCGGCAGCTGGAACTGCGCTTCCGCCTCGGCGAGTTCGACCCCGAGCTGGACCCGTACGCCGGTACCGGTCCGGAGGTGATCGACTGCCCCGAGCACCGCGCGCTGGCCCGGCAGGCCGCGACCGAGTCCACGGTGCTGCTCAAGAACGACGCTCTGCTGCCGCTCGACCCGGCCCGCACACCCCGGATCGCCGTCATCGGCCCGCTCGCCGACACCCTCTTCGAGGACTGGTACAGCGGCACCATGCCGTACCAGGTGAGCATCGCCACCGGACTGGCCACGGCCCTCGACGCCCACGGCGGCGAGGTCGTCCCGGTGGCGGGCTCCGACCGGATCACCCTGCGCTCGCGCACCACCGGCGAGCTGCTCGGCAAGTCCGCGTTCGACGTGACCGACTGGGGCGGCGGCGCCTCCACCCTGCGCGCCGCCGACACCGGCCACTACCTGAGCCTCCAGGACGACGACGGCCTGGCCGCCGACCAGGAACTGATCAAGAGCTGGTTCGTCAAGGAGACCTACCGGCTCGAACCGGCCGGTCCCGACACCGTGCTGCTGCGCTCCGTGTTCACCGGGCGCTACGCGGCCGTCGACCCGACCGACGGACGGGTGAGCGTCACCGCCGAGACCGCGGAGGGCGCCGAGCACTGGCAGCGCGAGCTGGTGCGCGACGGCATCGCCGAGGCGCGGGCGGCGGCCGAGACGGCGGACGTCGCGATCGTCGTCCTCGGCAACCACCCGATGGTCAACGGCCGCGAGACCGAGGACCGCGCGGACATCGACCTGCCCGAGGGGCAGGAGGAACTGCTGCGCGCCGTCGCGGCCGTCCGCCCGAACACCGCCCTGATCGTGATGAGCAGCTACCCCTACGCTCTCGACTGGGCCGACGAGCACCTGCCCGCCGTGGTGTGGACCTCCCACGGCGGGCAGGAAACAGGACACGCGCTGGCCGCCGTGCTGCTCGGCGCCGCCGAGCCCGCCGGCCGCCTGCCGCAGACCTGGTACCGGGGCGACGACCCGCTGCCCGCCCCGCTCGACTACGACATCATCAAGGTCGGCTGGACCTACCAGTACCACCGCTCCGCCCCCCTCTACTCCTTCGGCCACGGGCTGTCCTACACCGACTTCGCCTACCGCGACCTGCGCCTGTCGCAGCCGTCGATCGGCCAGGACGGCTCGGTCGAGGTGACCGTGACCCTGGAGAACATCGGACCGAGGCCCGGCAGCGAGGTGGTCCAGGCCTACGTCCGCGCCCTGGAGGCCCGCTACGAGGCGCCCCGGCTGCGCCTGGCCGACTTCCGCAAGGTCCGGCTGGAGCCGGGGGAGAGCCGAGAGCTGACGTTCCGGCTGTCGGCCGAACAGCTCGCCCACTGGGACGTCGCCACCGGAGCGTTCACCGTCGACCCCGGCGGCTACGAGGTGATCGTCGCCCGTTGCGCCGACCACCCGGTGCTCACCGTGCCGATCACCGTGATCGGGACGGCCGCCGGACCCCGGGCGGGCGTCGAACGCCCGCTCCAGGCCGTCGACTTCGACGACTACGAGGACGCCACCATCGTCGACGCCACCCGCTCCGACGGCGACGCCGTCACACCCACCGATCCCGCCCACCCCGCGACGCTGCTCTTCCGCGAGGTCGACCTCTCCGGCACCTCCGCGATCGAGGTCGAGACCGCCCGCGAGGGCGTCGGCACGGGCGGGGCGCGGCTCGAAGTCCGGGCAGGCGGCCGGGTGCTGGCCGAGATCGACGTGCCCGTCACCGGCGACCGCTACGCCTGGACGAGCACCACCGCCGAGCTCGCCGCCCCGCTCCACGGCGTGCACGACCTGAGCCTGACCCTGCACGGCGACTTCCGGCTCTCAGCCTTCCGCTTCGGCGCGGCCGGCTGAGGCCCCTCGCCCCACAGACCGGCGGCCCGTTCATGGGGGGGGCGGGCCGCCCCCCTTCCTGTTCCCGCTCGGCGCCCGAGGACGCGAGGCGCCCTGCTGCCGCCCCCGTCCCGCCCGTGCCACCCCGCCGCCCGGAGGCGGTCCCCATGTCGCGGCTCACGCCCCATCACGCCACCTCGTCCTCGCTCCACCCGGAGGAAGCCCCCATGCCGCTCACCGACTTCGGTGTCGACGAACTAGCCAGCTATCAGCCTGAGTTGACTGCCCCGCAGGACTTCGACGAGTTCTGGCAGCGGACCCTCGCCGAAGCCCGCTCGCACGGCGGGGCGGTCAAGGCCGAACGCGTCACCTCCCAGTTCGCCCTGCGCACCGTCGAGGTCGACGACATACGCTTCCCCGGCTGGAACGGCGAGCCGGTGGCCGCCTGGCTGCTGCGCCCGCGCGGCGTGGAGGGACCGCTGCCGGTCGTCGTCACCTACATCGGCTACTGCGGCGGCCGCGGGCTGCCCACCGAGCACCTGTTCTGGTCCGCGGCCGGCTACGCCCAACTCGTCGTCGACAGCCGCGGCCAGGGCCGTGACACCCCGGACCGGGGGATGGGCGACGGCACCCAGTGGGTCGAGGGCTTCATGACCCGGGGCATCGACTCCCCCGAGAACTACTACTACCGGAGGCTGATCGCCGACTGCGTCCGTGCCGTGGACGCCGTCGCCCACCTGCCGGGCGTCGACGGCGACCGGATCGTGCTGGCCGGCGGCAGCCAGGGCGGCGGCCTGGCCCTCGCCGTCGCCGGCCTCGCCGGGGACCGCGTGGCCGTGGTGATGCCGGACGTCCCGTTCCTGTGCCACTACCGCGAGGGCGCGCAGACCGCCGGCGACGGGCCGTACCAGGAGATCGTCAAGTACCTGCGCTGGCACAGCCCGCTGCGCGCGCGGCCGACCTTCGACACCCTCGACTACTTCGACGGCGTCCACTTCGCCCAACGGGCCACCGCACCCGCCCTGTTCAGCGTCGGCCTGATGGACCCGATCTGCCCGCCCCGGACGGTCTACGCCGCCTTCAACCACTACGCGGGCGAGGACCGCACCATGACGGTGTGGCCGTTCGCCGACCACGGCGGCGGCTGCGGCTCCAACCCGCCCGCCCAGCTGGCCTGGCTGCACGAGCGCGGGCTGACGCCGGAGGCGTGACCGCCGTGCCGCGTTCGGCCTCCTACCGGTCGCGCCCAGCGCCCGATCCCCGAGACCCGCGAGGTAAACCGTCACATGAGCGAACGAAGTGAGCGAATCATCAAGAGGTGCGCGTGGGCGAACGCCCCTGCCGAGCGCAGCGAGGTGGGCGCATGAGCACGTTAACATTCCCGGAACTGCCCCCCGGCTTCCGCTTCGGCGCCGCCACCGCCGCCTACCAGATCGAGGGCGCCCACGACGAGGACGGCCGAGGCCCGTCCATCTGGGACACCTACAGCCACACCCCGGGCCGCACCCTCGGTGGCGCCACCGGCGACACCGCCTGCGACCACTACCACCGCTACTCCGAGGACGTCGCCCTGCTCCGCGAGCTCGGCGTCGACGGCTACCGCTTCTCGATCTCCTGGCCGCGCCTGCTGCCGCAGGGCACCGGCCCGGTCAACCCGAAGGGCCTGGACTTCTACGACCGGCTGATCGACGAACTGCTGGCCGCCGGCATCGCGCCCGCCGCCACCCTGTACCACTGGGACCTGCCGCAGGTCCTGGAGGACCGGGGCGGCTGGCGGGTGCGGCAGACGGCCGAGGCCTTCGCCGAGTACGCGAACGTCGCCGCCGACCGCTACGGGGACCGGGTCGAGCGCTGGATCACCCTCAACGAGCCGTTCTGCTCCGCCTTCGTCGGCTACGCCGAGGGTCGGCACGCCCCCGGCGTCCGGGAGGGCCGCGGGGCACTGGCGGCCGCCCACCACCTGCTGGTCGGCCACGGCCTGGCCGTCCGGGAGCTGCGCGCCGCCGGTGCCCGCGAGGTCGGCATCACGCTCAACCTCGACCGCCTGCACGCCGCCTCCGACCGGCCCGAGGACCTCGCCGCCCTGCGCCGGGCCGAGGTGCTGCACAACGAGGTCTGGACCGAGCCACTGTTCGCCGGCCGCTACCCCGAGCACGAGGCCGAGACCTGGGAGGGCCGGGCCGACGGCCCCTGGCGTCGGCCGGGAGACCTGCAACTGATCGGCGCGCCACTGGACTTCGTCGGCATCAACTTCTACCGGCCGATCACCGTCGAGGCCGCCCCGCACCGCGAGGCCGACCCCGAACTGCGCACCGCCATGGACATCGGCGTCGCCGAGCCCAACCCGTACGGCACCCGGCTCACCACCATGGGCTGGCCCGTCGTCCCGTCCGCGTTCACCGAGCTGCTCCGCGACCTCGACTCCCGCTACCCGCGGCTCCCGCCGGTCTGGATCACCGAGAACGGCTCCGCCGAGGCCGACAGCCTCACCCCCGACGGCCGGGTCCACGACGCGGAACGGATCGACTACCTGGCCGGCCACCTCGCCGCCGTCGCCGACGCCATCGCGGCCGGGGTCGACGTGCGCGGCTACTACGTCTGGTCCCTGCTGGACAACTTCGAGTGGGCCCGGGGCTACGAGCAGCGCTTCGGCCTGGTCCGCGTCGACTACGACACCCTGACCCGAACCCCCAAGGACAGCTACCACTGGTACCGGGGCCTGATCACCGCGCACCGCGCGCGGACGGAGGAACCTGCCCGATGAAGTTCACCGACGGCTACTGGCTGATGCGCCCGGGCGTCACCGCGCGCTACGCCACCGAGGTCGCCGACGTCCGGGCCGGCGAGGACCGGCTGACCCTTTACGCGCCCGTCAAGCACGTGCGCGGACGTGGTGACACGCTCAACAGCCCACTGCTGACCGTCGAGTGCTGGTCCCCGGCGGAGGGCGTGATCGGGGTGCGCACCACCCACCACGCCGGTTCGGTGCGGCGCGGACCCGAGTTCGCGCTGCCCGGCGCCGAGCATGGCGGCGGGAAGGTGCGCCGGGACGGCGACGTGGTGGAGCTCTGCGCCGGCGAACTGACCCTGCGGGTGGACACCGCCAAGCCGTGGCAGCTGGAGTTCAGCGCAGGCGGTCGAGTGCTGACGACCGTGGGCGAGCGCGGCACCGGCTTCGTCACCGACGCCGACGGCCGCCACCACATGCTCGGACAGCTCTCCCTGGGCGTCGGCGAGTTGGTCTACGGCCTGGGGGAGCGCTTCACCCCGTTCGTCCGCAACGGCCAGGTGGTGGACATCTGGCAGGCGGACGGCGGCACCAGCAGTGAACAGGCGTACAAGAACGTCCCGTTCCACCTGACCAACCGGGGCTACGGCGTCTTCGTCAACCACCCCGGCAAGGTCAGCTACGAGATCGGCTCCGAGTCCGTCGGCCAGGTGCAGTTCAGCGTCGAGGACCAGTCGCTGGAGTACTTCGTCGTCCACGGCCCCACCCCCAAGCGGATCCTGGAGCGCTACACCGCGCTCACCGGCCGCCCCGCCCTGCCCCCGGCC